>VGCQ01000001.1 GCA_016870055.1 Alphaproteobacteria bacterium
GTAGATGTCCTCGCGGGTGGTGGTGATCGAGCCGTCGGCGGCCTGGGTCTTGGCGACCTTGAGCACGCGCTGCGCGCCCGGCGGGCCGACCGGGATCACCATCACGCCGCCGGCCTTGAGCTGCTGCAGCAGGGGCGGCGGCACATGGTCGATGCCGCAGGTCACGATGATCTTGTCGAACGGTGCCGCCTCGGCCCAACCGTAGTAGCCGTCGGCCGCCTTGGTCTTGATGTGCTTGAACTCGGTGTAGCCCTTGTCGATCAGCTTGTCGTACAGGCCGCGCGTGCGCGCGGCGAGCGGCGCGATGATCTCGATGGTGTAGGTGTTCTCGGTCAGGTTGGCGAGGTAGGCCGCCTGCACGCCCGAGCCGGTGCCGATCTCGAGCACGCGCTCGCCACGCTTGACGTCGATCACGTTGGTCATGCGCGCCTGCAGATGCGGGCCCGACATGGTAACGCCGTAGCCGATGTCGAGGAAGGCGTGCTCGTAGGCGCGCTTGTGAATCGCCGCATTGATCGAGGCGAACTCCTCGCGCGGCGTCAGCAGAAAGGCGCGGATGGTGGCCTGGCCCCAGATGTCCTTGTTCCTGACCAGCGCCTGGAAGCGATCCCAGCGTTGCCCGAGGAACACCGGATCCTCGCCGCGCGCCTTGCCCCAGGCGATGAAGTTGTCGCGCGTGTCGGTCGGCGGATTGAGATCCCAGCTATAGGGCTTGATGGCAGCCGATGCTGTCGATGCCAGACCGGCGGCGGCCAACGCCGCGCTGCAGGAGACGAAAGTGCGCCTCTTCACGATATCCTCCTTGGTACGGGCCCCATGGCCGAGGAGGGACTCGGCGGCGACCGCACGTCGAATTGATACGGGAATTGTGGCGGATTTGCCAGCGCACGCATGCCAGGCCGCGATGCGACAGGCGGCGCAAACCACTGCGGGTACCCGTGAAACGCCCGACGGCCCGCCACACCGCCCCGACAGCCGCCTGGAAGCCCTGCCGGAACGCGCGGATCGTGGTGCCGGCCGCCCCGCCCGCGCGTCTCCTTGGCCCCGATGATCGGCGGCTCGACCGCCGTCCGGGGGCATGCTGTCTCAGCCAAAGGGTGCGGTCCCGCCGCCGTGGTTGGGATTTCCGGCATTTTCCGCAATTCCCGCATTTTCCGCAGCCCCCTCTCCTCCGAGTGCCATCCTCCCGCGGCGGCGCAGCGCGCATCCCGGTCGGCAACGACCAACCGAACGGCGAGCCGATCGGACGGCGTGGTGCCCGATCGGCCAGCCAAATTCCGATGAACGATGAATAGCGCGAGGGACTCGCGGCACCCTATCGACAATCCAAGTAATTGTCAATAACTATAGTTTGATCGGGCGCTGCCAGCATTGCCTGCCCCGGGGCGCCGGCGCCGTGCCCTCAAAGCGCCAGCGCCATGACGACCTCATCGAGGTACCGATCATCGATCTTGGCCCGGCGCCGCAGCGTGCCTTCGGCGACGAAGCCCAGGCTTTCGTACAGGCGGCGCGCCCGCAGGTTGGTGGCGAAGACGTGCAGCTCGACGCGCTCCAGGCGGCAGGCGCGCGCCCGGTCGAGGGCCGAGCCGATCAGCCGGCGGCCGATGCCCCGCTCGCGATGGCTGGGCAGCAAGCCCATGCCGAGCGAGCCGATGTGACCGAAGACCGGCCGGTCGATCGGCGCGATATCGCACCAGCCCACCACGCGACCGTCATCGACCGCGACCTCGAAGGGCCAACCCTTGTCGATCAGGCCGCGCCAGAAGGCGCGCGACCCCTCGATGGGCGGGCCCTCGAGAAAGCCGAGATAGGCGCGCTCGCGCGCCACCGAATCGACGCAATGCCAGACAGCATCGAAATCGCTCTCGGCCCCGGGACGGATGTCGAGCGACGTGGCCGCCTCCTCAAGTGTACTTGCGGACGTCGTCGATCACCTTGCCGTCGTTGGGCAGGCTGCCGGGCTTGGCGAACTCGACCGTGCCGCCGACCTTGCACACGGTGCGGATGGTGGCCTCCATCGCCTTCTCGAGATCGGCCGACGGGCTGGGTGCTTCGACCTTGAGCGTCATCGTGTCGGCCTGGTTGACCCAGTCGATCACCAGACGCAGGCGGCCCATGCCCGGATGCTTCTCGGCGATCTCGGCGATCTGCTCGGGATCGACGAACATGCCGCGCACCTTGGTGCGCTGGTCGGCGCGGCCCATCCAGCCTTTTATGCGCATGTTGGTGCGCCCGCACGGGCTGGGACCCGCCAGCACCGCCGACATGTCGCCGGTGCCGAAGCGGATCAGCGGATAGGCGCGATTGAAGGTCGTGACCACGACCTCGCCGACATCGCCGTCGGGCACTGGATCGCCGGTGCCCGGCCGCACGATCTCGACGATCACGCCCTCGTCGATCGTCATGCCCTGGATCGCCTCGGACTCGTAGGCGATGGTGCCGAGGTCGGCCGTGCCGTAGCTCTGCAGGCAGGTCATTCCCTTGTCGATGAACATCTGGCGCAGCGACGGCGGCAGGGCTTCGCCGCCGACGAAGGTGTGCTTCAGCGAGGAAATGTCCTTGCCGAGCTCGGCCGCCTTTTCGATCAGGATTTTGAGGAACGACGGCGTGCCGACATAGCAGTCCGGCCGGATGCCGGCGATGGCGTCGAGCTGCAGCTCGGTGTTGCCGACGCCGCCCGGCACCACGGCGCAGCCGAGCGCGCGCAGCGCCGATTCCATCATGATGCCGGCCGGTGTCAGATGATAGGAGAAGGTGTTGTAGACCACATGGCCCGGCCGAAAGCCGGCGGCATACATGGCGCGGGCGCCGCGGAAATAATCGGGTTCGTCGGTGTCGATCTCGAAGATCGGGCCCGGCGACATGAAGACGTGACGGACCTTGCTCATGGGCACGGCGATCAGTCCCCCCATCGGCGGGTTCTTCTTCTGAACCTCGCCCAGCATCGACTTGCGCAGCACCGGCAGCTTGGCCAGTGCCGCCCGTGAGGTCACCGCCGCCGGATCGACGTCCTCCAGCCACTGGCCAAAGAACGGCGCGTTGGCCTTGGCGTGGGCGATCTGCTGCGGCAGGGCCTGCATCTGCGCTTTCTCGCGCTCGGCCGGCGTGCGGGTTTCCAATGAATCGTAATGCTTGGACATGGCGTTTCCTCGTGACGAACGGCCACGGTAGACGCCATCGCCCTGTCTTGCCAAGGCGGCGCGATCAGGCGTCGCCGAGTTTCAGCCGCCTCTCGATGCGCTCCAGCCGGTGGTCCAGACGACCGACGCGGGTCGGCCAGCCCGCGAATCGCTTCGGATCGAGCGCGGATGCTCGGGGCGAGATTGTCGGTGCCGCCGATGCCCATCCTCTCGCTCCGGCCCCCAAAGTGCGTCGGCCGATCGGCCATCGATCGCGCGTCGGCGCTATTGCACCGACCAACCGCGAGGGTAATATCAGAGTTCGAATATTAAAGAGGTTGGCCATGTCGCATGTCCGCGTCGCCTACGAGACCTTCCAGAAAGTCGCGCCCGCCGCCCAGGCGGCGCTGCTGGCCATGGGCAAAAGCGCCGAGGAGTCGGGGCTCGACAACGCGATCGTCGAGTTGGTCAAGCTGCGCGTCTCGCAGATCAACAACTGCGCCTTCTGCCTGCAAATCCATCTCACCGTGGCGCGGCGACTGGGTGTGCCGCCGGAGAAGCTCGATCTGGTGGCAACGTGGCATGAAGCCGGCATCTTCAGCGCCCAGGAGTGCGCCGCACTGGCGTGGGCCGAGAGCCTGACGCGGCTTGCCGATCGCAACGTGCCGGACGAGGCCTACGATGCGGTGCGCCGGCACTTCAGCGAAGACGAGACGATCGCGCTCAGCGTGGCCATTGCCAACATCAACGCGTGGAATCGGCTGGGCGCGGCCTTCCGCTTCGCGCCGCTGATCCCGCGACGGGTACCGGCAACCCAGGCGGCGTGATCGACAAGGCGCTTTCCGCTACTTCATAAGGCCGGGTTGCCTGCCACGACTACCCGCGAGGTAATTGCCCATCCGCAGGCCGGCGCCGATGCTGGCGGCATGTGGACTGCGCTCGCCTTCGTCATCGTCGGCATCATCCATCTGTTGCCGATCGCACCCGTGTTCGCACCCGACACGCTGACGCGCCTGTACGGCATCGCGCCGAACGACACGGCCTTGCTGTTGCTGATGCGGCACCGTGCGCTGCTGCTGGCGCTCGTCGGCCTGCTGTGCCTCTGGGCGGCCTGGTCGGCGGACATCCGTCCGGCGGCGGTGCGGGCCGCCGCCATCAATGTCGCAGGTTTCCTGGGTTTCTATGCGCTCTACGGCAGCCCGGCCGGCGCGCTGCGCATCATCGCGCTTGCCGATCTCGTGGCGGTGCCGCCACTTGCCTTTGCGGCCTGGGTGACGTTCGCGCGCAGCTAGAGCCAGCGCTTGCGCCGTCGGTAACGCTCGACATCGCGGAACGAGCGACATCCCTCCGCTCCGGGCCGTCATCGTCGGGCCGTTACCCTGGTCGCTCCTGTTGCCGATCGGAACGCCTCGATCACCTGGCCACGCAGCCACACCATGGCCGGATCGTCGTCCGTGCGCCGATGCCAGCTCATGAAATAGGGGTAATCCGGCACAGCCAACGGCAGCTCGAACAGGATCAACCCGTGGCGATCGGTCAGCGAGACGAGACGCGACGGCAGTGACATGATGAGATCCGTACCGCGAAGCGAAGCGATGTTGGCGGCGAAGTTCGGCGTGACCATCGCCACGCGCCGCGTCCTGCCGAGCTTAGCGAGTTTCGCGTCGATCGGACTTTGCCGCGGGTTGCGGAGAGTCACCACCACGTGCGGATAGGCGAGGTAGTCCTTCAACGTCAGGCGACCCTGACCGGCTCTGATCGCGAGTGGATGCCGCTCGCAGACGAGGCCGACGAAGTGCTCGCGGAACAATTCGTGCGACACGAATCGGCCACCCGGACGCGCCACACCGACAAAGGCGACATCGACTTCGCCCCTCTCCAGGCGCGGCAGGAGGTCGCCATCGGCCGGGTAGACATCGATACCGGCATGCGGCGCTGCCGTGCGCAACCTGCCGACCACGCTGGGGATCACGGTCATCGTCGCATAGTCGCTGGCCGCCAAGCGATACGTCCGCGTCGTCGTCGCCGGGTCGAAGCTCTCGGTTGCCAGCACACGACCGACGGCGCCGAGGATTGCCGCGATCTCCGGCGCCCGGGCTTCGGCCCGAGGCGTCAGCACGAGACCGTCGCGCCCGCGTACGAACAAGGGATCGCGCATGAGCCCGCGCAGCCGCTTGAGGGCATGACTGACCGCCGGCTGACTCAGCGACAGGCGCTCGGCCGCCGCCGTGACGGAGCGCGTCCGGGCCACCGCATCGAAGACCACGAGCAAGTTGAGATCGGCGCGATTCAAATTCAGTTCACTCATATTGTCTATTCTATCAATTCATTCGACGCATGGAACAGATACCGCCAAAAAACGACGACGCTTGGCTCGACCGGTTTGGAGAACACCGCCATGCAGCGCTTCAACGTCGACGACTCGGCCATGATCCTCATCGATCATCAGGTCGGCACCAACACCTGGGCGGCCACGACGCCGCTCGACCTGCTGAAGCGCAACGTCGTCATCCTGGCCAAGTTCGCCACCGGGACGGGCATGCCGCTCGTCCTGACCTCCAGCCAGGAAACCAATGTGACCGTCCAGGGCCCGCTCATGCCGGAGCTGGAGCAAGTCAACCCGAAGGCTTTCGCCGCGCGCGTCAAGCGCACCGGCGTCGTCAACGCCTGGGACGATCCGGCATTCGCCGATTCCTGCCGGGCGACGGCCAGACGCAACTTCGTCATGGCGGGCGTGACGACCGACGTCTGCATGGTTTCGCCGGCGATCAGTGCGCTCGAAGAGGGCTTCAACGTGCAGGTCGTCTGCGATGCCTGCGGGTCGACCAATCAAATCGCTGAGGAGATGGCGTGGCGACGCATGGAGCGCGCCGGCGTGCGTCTTACCAGCACCAATGCCGTCGTCGCCGAGCTGGTCAAGAACTGGGCGTCGCCGGCCGGCGCCGTCGCTTTCCCGCTTCTGACATGAGGCTGCCGCCCCGTCCGCGGAACGCCAAGCCATGATCGGCAGGGTGCTCGTTGTCGGCGCGACCGGTCCGACCGGCCGTGAGGTCCTCGCCCGCGCCAAGGCAGAGGGCCTCGCCGTGCGCGCATTGGCGCGAAATCCCGCTCGCCTGGCAGGCGTCACCGACGCGATTCAAGGTGACGTGCGGGATCGCGAGTCGCTTGTGCGCGCCATGGCCGGGATCGGCGCCGTCGTCAGTGCACTCGGCACGAAGCAGACATTGCAGCCGGTGACGCTTCTTTCCGAGGGGACACGCAACATTGTCGAGGCCATGCACGAAGCGGGCGTCTCACGCCTGTTGTGCATCACCGGCATGGGTGCAGGCGATAGCCGCGGCAATGGTGGTTTCCTCTATGATCGCTTGATCCTCACGACGCTCCTGGCCCGCATCTACGCCGACAAGGATCGCCAGGAGCAGGTGGTTCGTTCGAGCGACCTCGATTGGGTGCTGATCCGGCCGGCTCGGCTCGTCAACGCGGCAGCGGCCGGAACCTATCGGGAGATCACGCGCTTCGCCAACCAGCGCATGACCACGATCTCGCGCGGCGATGTCGCGCATTTCGTCGTCCGCGAGGTGATGTTTCCGCGGTACCATCGGCAGACCGTCAACCTGACTGATGGACCGCGGACAGCATGAGGTCGTGACGATGCTTGTCGGCCATTTGGCTCTCGTCCTGGCAGCGGCTTTCGCTGGCGCGGCCTTCTACATCAACTTCGCGGAGCACCCGGCTCGACTGAAGCTGGACGATCGAAGCCTGCTCGAGCAATGGAAGCCGAGCTACGATGCCGGCTACACCATGCAAGCCGGTCTCGCCGCGGCATCGGGCGTCTTGGGCTTGGCTGCGGCGTGGCTGTCGGGCGATTGGCGCTGGCTTGCCGGTTCCGCGCTGATCCTGGCGAACTGGCCGTACACCCTCCTTGGCATCATGCCGACCAACCATAGGCTGAAGGCCATCGACCCGGCCGACGCCGGCCCGGCATCGCGGCGAATGCTCGAAAGGTGGGGTCGCCTTCATGCGGTACGAACCGCGTTGGGCTGCGCGGCGACGATCGCCTATCTTTCGGCGCTGCGCTGAACGCCGGCGAGCGGGGCTACAGCCAGCGCTTGCGGCGTCGGTAGTGCTTGACGTCGCGGAACGAGCGGCGGCCTTCGCCGCCGATGCCGAGGTAGAATTCCTTCACATCCTCGTTCTCGCGCAACTGCGCGGCGTCGCCGTCGAGCACGACGCGGCCGTTCTCCAGAATGTAGCCATAGTGGGCGTAGCGCAGCGCCACGTTGGTATTCTGCTCGGCGAGCAGGATCGAGACCTTTTCCTTCTCGTTGAGGTTCTTGACGATCTCGAAGATCTCCTCGACGAGCTGCGGGGCGAGCCCCATCGACGGTTCGTCGAGCAGGATGGTGTTGGGCCGGCTCATCAGGGCGCGGCCGATCGCCGTCATCTGCTGCTCGCCGCCAGAGGTGTAGCCGGCCTGGCTCGTCCGCCGCTCCTTGAGCCGCGGAAAGTAGTGGTAGACCTTCTCCAGGTCGTCGGCGATCTGGCGGCGCTTGTTGCCGTGGATGAAGGCGCCGGTCAGCAGGTTCTCCTCGACCGTGAGGTGGCCGAAGCAATGCCGGCCTTCCATCACCTGGATGACGCCGCGCTTCACCAGGTCGTTGGGCGTGAGCCCGTCGACGCGCTCACCGCGGCAGTGGATCTGACCCTTGGTGACCTCGCCGCGCTCGGCGAGCAGAAGATTGGAGATCGACTTCAGCGTCGTCGACTTGCCGGCGCCGTTGGCGCCCAGCAGCGCCACGATCGCGCCCTCGGGCACCGCCAGCGACACACCCTTCAGCACCAGGATGACGTGATTGTAGATCACCTCGATGTTGGCCACGTCGATGACGTTGGCCGCCAACGCTGGCGCAGGCGTGGTGACGCTCATGCTGCTTTCCCAAATCGCCCCACTCTGAGGAGCACCGCGGCGCTCCTCAGAGTGAAGTTTCCTCCGATCTCACATCGCCTTGGAGCAGTCGCGGACGGGCAGCTTCTTCTCGTCGGCGTACTTCTTGGCGGCCGCCTCGACCATCGGCTTGATGACCTTGTCGTCCGACTGATACCAGTCGGAGACCACGACCCACTTCTGACCGTCCCATTGCTGGATGCGGCCGGCCCGTGTGCCCTCGTGGTCGCTGCAGGTCACCTTGAGCGGCTGCAGCATGCCCTCGAAGCCCAGCGCCTTCAGCCGGGCGGCCGTGAGGTCGAGGTTTTCGATGCCCCACCGCACCTGCTCGCCGGTCATCGGCTTGTTGCCGAACTTGCCCATCGCCGTTCGGATCGACTCGACGCCCAGCATGGCGTTGACCAGACCGCGGTTGTAGAGGACCTCGCCGGTCTCGTCCCACTTCGCCGCACCCTTGCCGCGGTCATAGACGAACTTCTTGAGGTCGGCATGGACGCCGAACTGGCCGGCGCCGTGCTGCAGCATGGCGGCGCTATAGCCCTTGGCGC
This sequence comes from Alphaproteobacteria bacterium, assembly GCA_016870055.1. Lineage (GTDB taxonomy): Bacteria > Pseudomonadota > Alphaproteobacteria > Reyranellales > Reyranellaceae > Reyranella. The sequence continues at coordinate 8,613 of VGCQ01000001.1, forward strand.
CGCCCTCGGCCGGCCGCACGTCGGGTTCGGCACCCGACCACCACACGCCGAACAGCTTTTCGCGCGGGTAGCCGACAGCGGCGGCTTCCTTGATCGAGGTCGAGTTCATGACGCCCCAGCCCCACAGCAGGACGTAGTCGGGCCGGCTCTGACGGATCTGCAGCCAAGTCGCCTTCTGCTCGACGCCGGGATGGGTGACGGGCATCGGCGTGAACTCGAAGCCGTGCATCTTGGCGCGCTGCTCGAGAAGGGCGATCGGCTCCTTGCCGTAGGGCGAGTCGTGATAGACCAGCGCCACCTTCTTGCCCTTGAGCTTGTCGAAGCCGCCCTCCTTCAGCGCGATGTGCTGCATGATGATGTCGGCAGCCGACCAGTAGGTGCCGAGCAGCGGGAAGTTCCATTCGAACACGCTGCCGTCGCGCGATTCGGAGCGGCCGTAGCCCATCGAGATGATCGGAATCTTGTCGACCGGCGCCTTCTCGGTCAGCGCGAAGGTGATGCCGGTGCTGAGCGGCAGCACGTAGGCCGCCCCGGTCGGACCCTTCTTCTTCAAGCGCTCATAGCACTCGACGCCGCGGTCGGTGGCGTAGGCCGTGTCGCATTCTTCGTAGGCGATCTTCACGCCGTTGATGCCGCCGTCGCGCTCGTTGATCAGGGTGTAGTAGTCGGCGACGCCGTTGGCGAACGGGATGCCGTTCGGCGCATAGGCGCCGGTGCGGTAGATCAGGCCGGGGATGAACTGCTCATTCGGCCCCTGCGCCATGGCGGCCGTGGCGAACCCCGCCGCCACGACGGCCGCCCCCAAGATCGCCGCTCTACGCAGCGCTGTGTTGCGAAGTCCCATCGTTCTCCTCCTCAAAATGCGGGCCGATCCTTGGAGGCGCGACCCTTGATCCGACCCTAGAACAAATTTCGCGACGCTGAAATCACTACCTCCTCAAGAAATGGGCAGCCGTGTCTGGAAGCCGTCATCCGCCTTGCCGCGCATGGCGCTGGATAGAGCGGAGAGTATCCACTGGGGAGCCTCGGGATGGGCGTCGTGATGTCGCTTCCCGACGAGGTGGTTCCGCCACCGGGCAACACGACCCAGGGCTCTCCGCGACGTTGCCGAAGCTTCCGTCATCGATCTTGAAAGCCGCCGGCCATGGAATATATTACCCCATAAGGGAGTAATTAATATGGCCAATGAGTTTTCCGCCCGCGAAGTGGCCGAGCTGGCCAACGTGCCGGTGCGCGCCGTGGACAAGGCTATCGAGGAGAAGGTGCTGACGGGTATCCGCGCCGGCATGCGCGGCCGGCGGCGGATGCTGCCGCTCCATGCTGTGCCCTATGCCGCGATCGTGGCGCGTCTGCCGGTAACGCTGTCGCTCGCCGCCAAGCGAGACCTCGCGCGCGCTCTGGGCAAGCGCTCGGCCGCACGGATGACGGCCGACCCGCTGGAGATTGCACCCGCCGTGACCGTCGATGTGCCGGCACTCGTCGGCCCCGACCTCGCCGAGCGTGCGGTGCGCTACAGCAAGGCGCGGGAGGACTACATCGAGATCAATCCCGACATCATGGGCGGAACGCCGGTCCTGCGCGGCACGCGGATGACGGTCTATTCGGTCCTCGGCCGGCTCGACGGCGGCGACAGCATCGCCGACGTACTGGGCGACAATCCGCACTTGACACGCGAAGCGCTCGAAACAGCTGCGCTCTATGCGCGTACTCATCCCCTTGTCGGCAGGCCAAGCGGACGACCCTGGGCGAAAGCTGCTTGAGATTGTTCATCGACGAATGTCTGTCCCCCATCTCGCCCGCTACTTCAGCGAGACCGGCAAGCACGACGCGGTACATCCGCGCGACATGGGCCGCCTCGGGGAACCGGATCATGTCGTACTCGCACTCTGCGTCGAGCAGGACCGGACAATCGTAACGGTGAACGCCGTCGATTTCCGCAAGCTGGTGGCTCGGCGGGATCTGCATCCCGGCTTGATCCTGCTGCCGAGCGTCAGCCGCGACTTGTTGCTCCGGCTGCTGGTTGGCGCAATCACACATCTGGAGTCGCTGGGCGAACCCTCAGACGTGATGGTCAATCATGTCCTCGAATGCACGGCCACCGGAGCCTTCGTTCTTTCCCCGCTGCCCTGAATTGAATGCATGCCATGACGCGACTTCACCGCCGGGCAGACACGAATGGACGAACGGCAAGAAAAAACGCGAATCCGATGGACGCATCCCAGCGTCAATGCGGGAACGGCCAGAGCCTGAGCTTCTCCTTGGCGATCGACCAGAGGCGAGCCAAGCCGTGCGGCTCGACGATCAGGAAAAACACGATCATGGCGCCAAAAACCATGAATTCCAGGTGGCTGAGCAGGGCGGTCGACATCTTCACGCCGAGCCAGCCAGGCAGCTGGTTGAGCAGGATCGGCATCAGGACGATGAAGGCCGCCCCCAGGAAGCTGCCCAGGATCGAGCCCAGCCCGCCGATAATGACCATGAACAGGATCTGGAAGCTGCGGTTGATGTCGAAAGCGAGCGGCTCCCACGAGCCCAGCCGCAAGAAGCCCCACATCGCGCCGGCCACGCCGATGAAAAAGGAGCTGACGGCGAAGGCCGAGAGCTTGGTGCGCAGCGGCCGGAAGCCGATGATCTCGGCGGCGATGTCCATGTCGCGGATCGCCATCCAGGAGCGGCCGATATGGCCGCGCACCAGGTTCTTGGCGACCACGGTGGCGACCACGACGATGGCCAGGATCAGGATGTAGCGCTCGACGGGCTGGTCGATCTGCACGCCGAACACTTCGAGCTTGCCGACCGCGACCGAGCCCGAGGGCGTGTAGTTGGTGAACCACTTCACGCGCGCGAACATCCAGTCGAGGAAGAACTGCGAGGCAAGCGTGGCGACGGCCAGATAGAAGCCCTTGATCCTGAGCGACGGCAGGCCGAACAGGATGCCGACCGCCGCCGCCATCAGGCCGCCGAACAGGAACACCACGATCAGATTGTTGAATTCCGGCGCGCGCAGCCAAAGATTGTAGGCGGCGTAAGCGCCGACCGCCATGAAGCCGCCGGTACCGAGCGACACCTGCCCGCAATAGCCGACCAGGATGTTGAGCCCGATGGCGGCCAGCGACAGGATGAGGAAAGGGATCAGGATCTCGGTATAGAGATAGGGCGAGGCGATCGCCGGCACGACCAAGAACGCCGCCACGATCACCAGCAGCACGAAAATACGGTCCTGCAGAATCGGAAAGATCTGCTGGTCGGCGCCGTAGCTGGTCTTGAACTGGCCGGCTTCCCTGTAGAGCATCGCCCGCCTCCCCTAGACCCGCTCGATGATGCGCTCGCCGAACAGGCCCTGCGGCCGGAACAGCAGGAAGATCAGCGCCAGCACGTAGGCAAACCAGTTCTCGATGCCGCCGCCGGCCAAGTTGAACTGCTTGACCAGGATCGGCGCCAGGAAGACCTCCGACAATTTCTCGCCGGCGCCGATGATCAGGCCGCCGATGATGGCGCCCGGCACCGAGGTGAAACCGCCCAGGATCAGCACGGGCAGCGCCTTGAGCGCGATCAGCGAGATCGAGAACTGCACGCCGAGCTTGGCACCCCAGATGACGCCGGCAGCCAGCGCCACCAGGCCCGACACCGTCCAGACGATCAGCCAGATCGTGTCGAGCGGGATGCCGACCGATTGGGCGGCGGCGTGATCGTCGGCGACGGCGCGCAGCGCGCGGCCGACCCGCGTCTTCTGGAAGAACACCGCCAGCACCACCACCAGGACAGCGGCGATCACCGCAGCGACCAGGTCGCCGGGATCGACCAGCAAGCCGCCCTCGAACACGCCCTCGAGCAGAAAGATCGGATCCTTGGGCAGGCCGAGATTGATCTTGTAGATGTCGCTGCCCCACAGGGTCTGGCCGAAGCCGTCGAGGAAGTAGGCGATGCCGAGCGTGGCCATGAACAGGATGATGCCCTCCTGGTTCACCAGGTGGCGCAGCACCAGCCGCTCGATGGCATAGGCGAGCACGCCCATGATCGCCGCCGTGGCGGGCAACGCGAGCCACAGCGGCCACGAACCCTTGCCGTAGGCGCCGGCCACGACCCCGCCGATCAGCGCACCGCCTGCGGCCAGCAGAAGAATACGCCGCCGTTCGATCGCGCCGCCGCCGCGCGCAACGTACTCGCGCCACGCGTACCAGGCGACGAAGGCGAGCGCCGAACCCAGGATCGCGGCGGCGACGATGAAGTGGACGAGGTGCACTTCACGGCCGTCGATCGCACCGGTCAGCCGCGCCAGGGTGAGCGCCGCGAACAACACCATGGCGCCCTGCGCAAAATTGAACACGCCCGACGCCTTGAAGATCAGCACGAAGCCCAGCGCCACCAACGAATAAAGCACGCCGGTCAACAACCCGCCGATCAGGGTTTCGAGAAAGGGGCCTAGCATGGCAGGTTCCGGCTCACTCGACGCCATTCGAATTCCTCTCCCCCGTTAGGGGGAGAGGCTAGGTGAGGGGGGTGCGCGAGCTGTCGATGCCCGCTCACCCGACCTCTCCTCCTAGCGGAGGAGAGGAGCATGAGCGGCGCACGAACGCCCACCGTGGTCAGCGTCTCTCTCATCAATGCCCCACCCCGAGATAGGCGTCGATCACCGCTTGGTTGCGCTTGATCTCGTCGGGCACGCCGTCGCCGATCTTGCGGCCGTAGTCGAGCACCACGACACGGTCGGAAATGTCCATGACGACGCCCATGTCGTGCTCGATCAGGCAGATGGTGGTGCCGAACTCGTCGTTGACGTCGAGCACGAAGCGGCACATGTCCTGCTTCTCCTCGATGTTCATGCCGGCCATCGGCTCGTCGAGCAGCAGCAGCTCGGGCTGTGCAGCGAGCGCGCGGCCGAGCTCGACGCGCTTCTGCAGGCCGTAGGGAAGCTGGCCGACCGGCACCTTGCGCACGTGCTGGATCTCGAGGAAGTCGATGATCTCCTCGACCGCGCGGCGATGTTCGATCTCCTCACGCTCGGCCGGGCCGATGCGCAACGCCTGCCAGAACAGGCCGGTCTTCATGCGCAGGTTGCGGCCGGTCATGATGTTGTCGAGCGTCGACATGCCGCGAAACAGCGCGATGTTCTGGAAGGTCCGCGCGATGCCCTGCTCGGCGGCCTCGTGCGGCCGCATCTGGCTGCGCCGCACGCCCTTGTAGGTGATGGCGCCCTGCTGCGGATGATAGAAGCCGTTGATGCAGTTCAGCATCGACGACTTGCCGGCGCCGTTGGGGCCGATGATGGCGCGGATCTCGCCCTTGGCGATGTCGAAGCTGATGTCGGTCAAGGCCTTCACGCCGCCGAACGACAGGCTGATGCCCTCGACCGACAGCAGCACCTCGTTGAAGGAGCGGGCGCGAGCGCTCATTGGACCGCGGGCCTCCAGGCCCGCATCATGATCATGAGCGGGCCTGGAGGCCCGCGGTCCGGAAGACCACGCGTTACCATCAGCTCGCCTTCCTGAGCGGCGCGACCGGCGCCAGGTCGCGGATCGCGACCTCGCCTTCGATCGAGCCCTTGCGGCCGTCCTCGAAGGTGACATCGACCTTGATGTGGCCGCGGCTGGAACCGCCGTAGAGCGCGTCGACCAGCGGCTGGTAGCGTTCGCCGATGAAGCCGCGGCGCACCTTGTTGGTGCGCGTGAGCTCGCCGTCGTCGGCGTCGAGCGCCTTGTGCAGGATCAGGAAGCGGCGGATCTGGGCGCCCGCCATGCGCGGATCGGCGGCGAGGTCGCGATTGACCTGCTCGATCTCGCCCTGGATCAGGTCGTAGACCTCGGGCCGCGCCGCCAGCTCCTGGTAGCTCGCATAGGCGATGTTGCGGCGTTCGGCCCAGTCGCCGACCGCGGTCATGTCGATGTTGACGAAGGCCGCGACGAAGTCGCGGCCGTGGCCGAACGCCACCGCCTCGTTGATGTGCGGGAAGAATTTCAGCTTGTTCTCGACGTATTTCGGGGCAAACAGCGTGCCGTCGTTCAGCTTCCCGACATCCTTGGCACGATCGATGATGCGCAGATGCCCACGCTCGTCGAGAAAGCCCGCGTCGCCGGTATGGACCCAGCCGTCGGTGGTCTTGGTGTCGTTGGTTGCCTGCGGATTCTTGAAATACTCCTTGAACACGCCGGGACTGCGGTAGAGCACCTCGCCCGACTCGGCGATCTTGAGCTCGACCTTGGCTACCGGCTTGCCGACGGTGTCGGGATAGACCTCGCCGTTGGGATGGATGGTGACGAACACCGAGGCCTCGGTCTGGCCGTAGAGCTGCTTCATGTTGACGCCGAGAGCGCGGTAGAAATTGAAGATTTCCGGTCCGACCGCCTCGCCTGCCGTGTAGGCGACGCGCACGCGGCTCATGCCCAGCGCATTCTTGAGCGGCCCGTAGACCAGGAGATTGCCCAACCCATAGAACAACCGGTCGAGCAGCGACACCGGCTTGCCGTCGAGCAGCGCCGGGCCGACGCCGCGGGCGAGCGTCATGAAAGTGCGGAATAGGCGGCGCTTGATCGCGCTGGCATCCTCCATGCGGATGGTGACCTGGGTGATCAGGTTCTCCAGCACGCGCGGCGGCGCGAAGTAGTAGGTCGGACCGATCTCGCGCAGATCGGTCATCACCGTGGCGGCCGATTCCGGGCAGTTCACCACCAGGCCGACGACGAAGCCCTGGGCATAGGAGAAGATGTGGTCGCCCACCCAGGCCATCGGCAGGTAGGACAGGAGCTCGTCGCCCTCCTTCAGCCCGTCGAATGAGGCGCCGGCCTCGGCCGCCCAGACGAGGTTGTCGTAGCTCAGCACCGCGCCCTTGGGCCGTCCCGTCGTGCCGGACGTGTAGAGCATGATGGCATCGTCGGCACCGCGTCCCCGGGCAACCTCCTTTGCCACCAGATCGGGTTGGCGTTTCAGCCGCTCGGCGCCGTTTCGCCGCAGGTCGTGGATCGACAGCAGGCCGTCGTAGTGACGCATGCCGCGCGGATCGCAAAACACGATGCGTTCCAAACCCGGCACGCGCTTCTGGATTTCGAGCAGCTTGTCGACCTGCTCCTGGTTCTCGGCGACGGCAAAGCGCGCGCCGGCATGCTCGACGACGTAGGCGAGCTCCTCGGTCACCGAATCCTGGTAGACCGGCACCGGCACGCCGCCCAGCGATTGCGCCGCGCATATCGACCAGTAGAGGATCGGCCGGTTGTCGCCGACCACGATCAGCCGATCGCCACGGCGGAAGCCGAGATCGGCGAGACCCGCCGCCAGCTCGCGCACGACACTTTCGACGGTGCGCCAGCTATGGCCCTGCCAGATGCCGTATTCCTTCTCCCGATAGGCCGGCCGGTCGGGGCTGGTGCGGGCGCGCAGCGCCAACAGCTTGGGAAAGGTGTCCCGAGCGTCAGTTGCGGTAGCGGCCGTCCCCGTCGTCATCCCTGCTTCCCGTGCTCCGGGATCGCCGTTCGTGGTTGCCTGAAGGCGCGGCGATTTCCCCCGGCCACATAGCCACAGTCAATTTGCGGCGGTCAAGGCGGGCGCCGGTCGCAGGCGCAGGACGAAGGCGGCGCCGCCGGTCGGCCGATTGTCGACCGTGATACTGCCGTCATGCGTTTCCGCCACCCGGGCGACGATGGCCAACCCGAGGCCCCGGCCGTCGCTTTGCGTGCGGTCGCGGCGCCAGAACCGGCGGAAGATCGAGGCGCGCTCGGCCTCGGGCACGCCTGGTCCGTCGTCGAGCACGCGCACGACGCCGTCCTCGGACACCTCGACTTCGATCGAGCCGCCAGTGGGGGCATGGCGGATGGCGTTCTCGACCAGGTTTCGCACGGCACGAAACAGCGCCTCGGTATGACCGCGCACCCAGACCGGCGCCTCGCTGCCGCCGAGGGCGATCGTCTTCGACTGGGCGACCGCCAACGGCGCCATGAAGGCAACGGCTTCGGCGCAGATCGCCAGCAAGTCGGCCCGTGCGTCGGCCGCAACGAAGAAGCTTTCGAGCTCGGCGATGTCCAGCACCTGATTGACGATGTGAGTCATGTTCTCGAGGTCGGAACGCAAGGCATCGCGCAACGACCCGGGCTCGAGCGAATCGATGCGGGCGCGGATGATGGTGAGCGGCGTGCGCAGCTCGTGCGCCATGTCGGCGGTGAAGTCGCGCTGGGCACGGAAACCGGCTTCGAGTCGGTCGAGCGCCTGGTTGACGGCATGCACCAGGGGCGCGATCTCGGTCGGCATGTTGGCCTCCGGCAGGCGCACCTGGGGGCTGGCCGGGCCGATCGCGGCGGCGGTGGTCGACGCCTCTCGCACCGGGTCGAGTGCGCGGCGAAAGATCAGGATGTCGATCAGGAGCAGGATCAACAGGATCGGGAAGGTGATCCAGGCGACGCGCGGGAAGAACGAGCTCACGATGTCGTCGATGATGACATCGCTGTGCGACAGGTCCTGGGCAATTTGAACCCGGTAGAGATGTTGCCCGACCGCGCGTGCGACGTTCACGCCGAACAGCACCGAGCCGGTGCTGCGCCGTCTCTTCACCCAGTCGCCACTGCCGGCCTCCTTTGGCGTGAACAATGCCGCGCCGTCGCTGCGCGACGAGAACAGGACTCGACCCGTGGCGTCGAGCACGGCGTAGGCGTAGAGCCCGGAACCGCCCGAGTAGAGCGGCAGCAACTCGGCCGGGATGTCGAGGGCGACACGGCCGTCGGGCTGCGGGCGCAGGAAGCCGGCGATGGTCGACGCCTGGCCGAGCAGGGCGTCGCGATGCAGGCTGTTGGCCGCCTGGTTGATCAGCCAGTAGAGCGCCAAGGGCATCAGGATCGAGGTGAGCCCGACCGCCGCGACGTGCAGCGCCACGACGCGAGAGGTGATGGAGCGAAAGCGCGTCACCCGCCTTTGTCCTCGGCCATCAGGTAGCCGACGCCGCGCACCGTGTGGATCTTCACGTTGGCCCCGGCATCGGCCAGCAATCGACGCAGGCGATGGACATAGACTTCGACCGCGTTGGAGCCGACTTTGCCGGACAGACCGAACAAGTGGTCTTCGAAAAGGCGCTTGGGCGCCACGTTGCCGCCGCGGCGCAGCAGGATCTCGAGTACCGCCGTCTCACGCGCCGGGAAGGTGCGCACCGTATCGTCGATGATCACCTGGCGGCCTTCGGTGTCGAGTGCCACGTTGCCGAACGTCAGTCGTCGGCCGAGCATATTGTCGGAACGGCGCAGCAGGGCATGCAGGCGCGCCACCAACTCCTCCATGGCGAACGGCTTGGCCATGTAGTCGTCGGCGCCGTCACGCAAGCTGGTGACGCGGTCACTGACACCGTCGCGTGCGGTCAGGACGAGCACTGGCGTGCGATCGCCGCGGCGGCGCATGTCGCGCAGCAGACTGAGTCCGTCATCGTCGGGCAGCCCACAATCGAGCACTACAACGGCATAGCGCATGGTGGCGAGCGCGTGGGCAGCGTCGGCCGCCGTGTTGACGGTGTCGGCGTCGAAGCCGCCCGCCGCCAGCCCTCTCTTCAGCAGGGCGAGAAGCTCGTTGCTGTCCTCGACGAGAAGGACCCTCATGAACGCTGGTCTTCCAACGGCATCGGTTGATCTCGACGATATTCTAGCACGGCTCGCTGCCGGCTTCTCACGTCGCCGCCATCCGGCTACACCTGCATTGCAATGGCTTCCGACGAACTGATCGACCTCGGCGACCGCCGCCTGCGCTTGCGACGACTGGTCCCCCGGCAGGACGACGGATTGCAGCGCACGACCCTGGTTTTCCTGCACGAGGGCCTGGGCTGCATCGAGATGTGGCGCGACTTCCCGCAGAAGCTATGCGACGCCACGCGCTGCTCCGGCATCGTCTATGACCGCACGGGCTATGGCCGTTCGACCGCCTGGCCGCACGATCCGGGCGTGCGCTACATGGAACTCGAGGCCGACGAGGTGTTGCCGCGCCTGCTCACGGCACTTGCGGTCGAGGACTGCGTGCTCGTCGGCCATAGCGACGGCGGCACGATCGCCCTGAACTACGCCGCCTTCGATCCCGAGCCGCTGCGGGCGGTCGTGACCTTGGCCGCCCACGCCATCAACGAGTCGGTGTGCACGGCGAGCATCGCCAAGGCCCGAGAGCAGTTTGCGGCCGGAGACCTGCGGCAGCGTCTTGCAAAGTATCACGGCAGCAACGTCGACGGCGCCTTCCGGCTGTGGTCGCAGGCCTGGCTGGCGCCGGGCTTCGAACCGATGGATGCCGACCGCCGCCTACCCCGTGTCATGGTGCCGGTGCAGGCCATTCAGGGCGAGGACGACGAGTACGGCAGCGAACTGCAGCTCGGCATCATCGCCGGCAAGGTCGCCGGCTACTGCGAGACGCGGCTGATCCCCGACTGCGGCCACAGCCCGCACCTGCAGCAACCGATTTACGTCCTGGCCGAGATCACCCGCTTCATCGCCCCGTTGGCGCTGGCCGGCTGAAGCGGGGCCCGACGATTGACCGGGCGGAACGGCACGCCGAAGATCGCTTCGCCGACAATCCAGGAGTGACCAATGCCGACCACGTCCGCACTCTCGCGTCGCCTCATCATGTTGTCGCTGCCGGATTTGGCGCCGCTCGTCGCACGCGCCCAGACGCCTTATCCGACGCGGCCGATCAGCCTCGTCGTGCCCTGGGCGCCGGGCGGCACCACGGACATCCTGGCCCGCATCCTGAGCGAGCCGCTGCGCGCCGCCCTCGGCCAACCGGTGGTGATCGAGAACAAGACCGGCGCCTCGGGCAACACCGGCTCGGCCATCGTCGCCCGCGCGACGCCGGACGGCTACACGCTGCTGTTCGGCGTCATGACGACCCACACCGCGAACGAGGCTCTGTTCGCCAATCCGCCGTTCCGCGGCATCGAAGATTTCACGGCGATCGCGCTTCTGGCGTTCGTCCTCAACACCATGGTGGTGCATCCTTCGGTGCCGGCGAACAACGTCAAGGAGTTCATCGACTACGCCCGCGCCAATCCGGGCAAGGTCAACTACGCGTCGGCCGGCGCCGGCTCGCACAACCAACTGTGCGGCGCGCTGATGGAACGCATGGCCGGCATCAAGATGGTCCACGTGCCTTATCGCGGCGGAGCGCCGGCGGTGGCCGACACGGTGGCCGGCAACACGCAGCTCCTGTTCAGCGCCGGCACCCAGACGCTCGACCACGTGCGCGGCGGCCGCTTGAAGCTGCTAGCCGTTACCGAGGCCCGGCGCTCGCGCCTGCTACCCGACGTGCCGACGGTCGCCGAGACGCTGCCCGGCTACCAGATGACGGTGTGGTACGGTGCGTTCGGCCCGGCTGGCCTGCCAACCGAGCTCACCAGACGGCTGAATGGCGAGATCAACCGCGCGCTGAAGCTGCCGGAGATCGAGCAGCGGCTGGCCGCGATGGGCGTGGAGGTCGTCAACGAGACGCCCGACAGCATGTCGGCGCTGCTGGCCGTCGAGCGAAATCAGCTCACCAAGCTGATCAAGGACATGGGTATCACCGCGCAGTGATCAGAGTGCGCATAGGCTGTCATACCTCGCTGAGCACAGCGCGGAGAGGTGACCTCGACGGTCGTCATTCGCCGGCCGTCAAAGGCGTTTCAGCTCGCTCGACGCCGCCCAGTTGACTTCCGAGATGGTCGGGCAGCGCGCCTGCGCGAGCTGCAGTTGCTCGCGTGCGCGCTGCTTGTCGCCGCGACGCTGCGCGTCCACAGCAATGAAGAACGCCGATGGGCACCTGCCGTTGGCGCGTTTGGCCGCCTCGTCGGTCTCGGCGATCACCTCGAGCTCGCCGGCCGGCAAGCGGCCGAGCAGGAAGCGGGCGATCTGACCCGGCCACTCGGCGAACGCCTCCTCGCCGACATCGCGGGCGAGAGGAGCCCGGGCGTCGCGCCGGGCGCGGACCTGGGCAGCGTAGCGCCATAGCGCCGGCGCGAGGCGCGCCGCGGCCGTCGGGCGGCCGGCCAGGGTGGCGTCGAAATCGTCGGCGGCCGGACCGTATTGGCCGAGATTGAAATGGGCATGGCCACGATAGAACAAGGCGGCGCGCCGGTCGGCCGCCGAGCTCGAGCCGGCCAAGGCTTCGTCGAGCAAGACGAGCGCCCGGCCAAAGTCGGCCAGCTGCATGTGGACCTGCGCCTGGGCGATCATCAGCCAGGAATCGCCCGGCTTCTGCAACAGCGCGCTATCCAGCGTGCGCAGCGCCGCCGCGCGGTCGCCGCCGCCGGCCAGCTCGGGCACGGTACGTGACAACACGCGCTGCCACTCGCCCGGCAGCACCTTGCCCATCTCGGCAATGTCCTTGCGACTGTCGTCCTGGCGGCCGAGCCGGCTCAACTGGTAGGCGCGAATGCTGAGATAGATCGAGCGGTCGAACGCCGACAGCTTGGGGCTGGCGAGGATCTTGTCGAGGTTGTCGAGCGTTGCGCTGCGCTGGTCGGCCGGCAGCCCGGGCTCACTCGGCGGACGGCTGAAATCGCGCGCCGAGGGGTCCCACGATTCGACCGCATTGCGCTGCGCCACGGCCGGTGCGGCCACCGTGACGAACGCGGCAAAAGCCGCAAAAATCCAGGCGATTCCCGGCCGCATGCCGGCAGTCTGGCATATCGCCCGCAGCGTCGCATCCGCCGATTGCCTGGGCCGGTTCATGCCCCTATTTTGCCCCCGCCCGCACGAACCGACCTTCAGGAGCATCGCCATGGCCGCCGCCCATCCCAACAGCTTCAAAGCCCGCAAGACGCTGAAGGTCGGCAGCAAGAGCTACACCTATTTCAGCCTCAAGGCGGTCGAGAAGGAGGTCGGCGATCTGTCGCGCCTGCCGTTCTCGCTGCGCGTGCTGATGGAAAACCTGCTGCGCCACGAGGACGGCGCGACGGTCAAGAAAGCCGACATCGCCGCTTTCGCCGACTGGTTGAAGAACGGCGGCAAATCGACCAAGGAGATCAACTTCCGTCCGGCTCGCGTCCTGATGCAGGACTTCACAGGTGTGCCGGCGGTGGTCGACCTCGCCGCCATGCGCGACGCCATGGGCGCGCTTGGCGGCGACGCCAAGAAGATCAACCCGCTGGTGCCGGTCGACCTGGTCATCGACCACTCGGTGATCGTCGACAATTTCGGCAATACGAGCGCCTTCAAGGCCAACGTCGCGCTGGAGTACGAGCGCAACCTCGAGCGCTACCAGTTCCTGCGCTGGGGCCAGATGGCGTTCGACAATTTCCGCGTCGTACCGCCGGGCACCGGCATCTGCCACCAGGTCAACCTCGAATATCTGGCGCAGGTCGTGTGGACCAGGAAAGACGGCAAGGAAACGATCGCCTATCCCGATACGCTGGTCGGCACCGACAGCCACACCACCATGGTCAACGGGCTGGGCGTGCTGGGCTGGGGCGTCGGCGGCATCGAGGCCGAGGCGGCCATGCTCGGCCAGCCGCAGCCGATGGTGATTCCCCAGGTGGTGGGTTTCAAGCTGACCGGCAAGCTACGCGAGGGCGCGACGGCCACCGACCTGGTGCTGACCGTGACGCAAATGCTGCGCAAGAAGGGCGTGGTCGGCAAGTTCGTCGAGTTCTACGGTGAGGGCTTGGCCGATCTGCCGCTCGCCAACCGCGCCACCATCGCCAACATGGCGCCCGAGTACGGCGCGACTTGCGGCTTCTTCCCGGTCGACGAGATCACGCTGGGCTACCTCAAGACCACCAACCGCGGCCAGGCGGCCAAGCTCGCCGAGGCCTACGCCAAGAAGCAGGGCCTGTGGCGCGCCAGGAAGGCGCCGGAGCCGGTCTTCACCGACACCCTGCAGCTCGACCTCGGCGAGGTCGAGCCGAGCTTGGCCGGCCCCAAGCGGCCGCAGGACCGCGTGCCGCTCTCCCAGGCGTCGAGCCAGTTCGTCGCCAACATGCAAAAGGAGTTCGACCGCCGCGACGACGGCAAGCGCGTGAAGTGCGAGGGCGCCGACTACGACCTCGGCCACGGCGACATCGTGATCGCCGCCATCACCTCCTGCACCAACACCTCCAACCCCTACGTCATGCTGGGCGCCGGCCTGATCGCGCGCAACGCGGTCAAGCACGGGCTCAAGGCCAAGCCCTGGGTCAAGACCTCGCTGGCGCCGGGCTCGCAGGTCGTCACCGAGTACCTGCAGGCCTCGGGCCTGCAGAAGGACCTCGACAAGATCGGCTACAACCTGGTGGGCTATGGCTGCACCAGCTGCATCGGCAACTCCGGTCCGCTGCCCGACCCGGTGACCAAGGCGATCGGCGATGCCGACCTCGTGGTCTGCGCCGTGCTGTCGGGCAACCGCAATTTCGAGGGCCGCGTCAATCCGCTGACCCGCGCCAACTACCTCGCCTCGCCGATGCTGGTCGTCACCTATGCGCTGGCCGGCTCGATGAAGATCGACATCACCAAGGATCCGATTGCCATCGGCAAGGGCGGCAAGCCGGTCTACCTGAAGGACCTCTGGCCCTCCAACAAGGAGGTGCAGAAGCTGGTCGACAAGTACGTGACGACGAAGGCGTTCAAGAAGCGTTACGCCGACGTCTTCAAGGGCGACAAGTTCTGGCGCGGCATCAAGACCAAGCCCAGCCTGACCTATAGCTGGGACGACAAGTCGACCTACGTGCGCAACCCGCCCTATTTCGACGGCATGGGCAAGACGCCGGGTTCGCTCGCCGACATCAAGGGCGCGCGACCGCTCGGCCAGTTCGGCGATTCGATCACCACCGACCACATCTCGCCGGCGGGCTCGATCAAGAAGGATAGCCCGGCCGGCAAGTACTTGATGGAGCATGGCGTCGAAGCCAAGGACTTCAACCAGTACGGCACGCGCCGCGGCAATCACGAGGTGATGATGCGCGGCACCTTCGCCAACATCCGGCTGAAGAACGAGATGGTGCCCGGCATCGAGGGCGGCTTCACCCACCACTTCACGACCGACCAACCCGAGCCGATCTACGACGTGGCGATGCGCTACAGGAAGGAGCACACGCCGCAGATCCTGATCGCCGGCAAGGAGTACGGCACCGGTTCGTCGCGCGACTGGGCGGCCAAGGGCGTCAACCTGTTGGGCGTCAAAGCCGTGGTGTGCGAGACCTTCGAGCGCATCCATCGCTCGAACCTGGTCGGCATGGGCGTGCTGCCGCTGCAGTTCAAGGACGGCATGACGCGCAAGACCTTGAACCTCAGCGGTCGCGAGACCTTCGACGTCGGCGGCATCGAGAGCGGCCTCAAGCCCGGCATGGACGTGCCGCTCACCATCCACCGGCCCGACGGCTCGACCGAGACGGTGACACTGACCTGCCGCATCGATACCGCCGAGGAGGTCGAGTACTTCAAGAACGGCGGCGTGCTGCACTACGTGCTGCGCAACCTCGCGCAAGCGGCGTGACGAGGGCGCCGTGGCGACGGGGTTGGCCGCTCACGTCGTTGCCATGGCCCACAACAATGCGTGGGCCAACCATCGGCTGCTCGGTGCCTGCAAGGGGCTGACGGCCGAGGAGTTCGCCGCGCCGCGCACCGGCTTCTTCCCGTCACTGCGCGTCACGCTGAACCACATCCTGTGGGTCGACATCTACTATATCGACGCGCTGCGGCGCGATCCGACGGTGCTGCAGCGCTACGACGACCCGCCGCCGGACTTTGCCGACGCCCACCGGCTCTACGAAGCGCAGCGTGCCAGCGACCACCGCCTGATCGACTTCTGCGAGCGCCAGAGCGAAGCCAGCCTGGCCGAGGGCCTGGTCCTGCCGCGGCCCAACCGCACGCCGCCGCCATCCAGCGTCGCTTCGATCCTGGAGCATCTCTTCCAGCATCAGGTCCATCATCGCGGCCAAGCGCACGCCATGCTGGCCGGCACGCATGTGAAGCCGCCGCAGCTCGACGAGTTCTTCCTGGCCGGCGAGGAGCATCTGCGCCGCGACGAGCTGCGCGCGCTCGGCCTGCCGGTACGGTGAGCGAACGCTGATGCGGCCACGGTCGTCCTTTGCCGGCGCCGCGATCGAAGTCAGCGACCTTGCGCGGTCGGTCGCCTTCCATCGCCGCTGGCTACCGATGCTGGGCTTCCATCGCGTATGGGCCGGCCCCGACCGCGTGATGTGGTCGCGCGGCTACGATCATTTCGTCATGCGCCAAGCCAAGGACGGCATCTCCTACG
Organism: Alphaproteobacteria bacterium; assembly: GCA_016870055.1. Lineage (GTDB taxonomy): Bacteria > Pseudomonadota > Alphaproteobacteria > Reyranellales > Reyranellaceae > Reyranella. The sequence goes on from VGCQ01000001.1 coordinate 24,765, forward strand.
GTCCGGGCGCGCTGTGGCTCGCGGTGGCGGCCGAGAGCCGCGCCCAGGTCGATCAGGTGTTCGCCGAGCTGCGCGAGGCCGGCGCGGAAATCCTGCAATCGCCCAAGGAGCTCGACTATTTCGCACCCGGCTACTACTCGGTGGCCTTTCGCGATCCCGACGGTGTGCCGATCGAGGTGGCGCATCGCTGGGACGAGTTGCCCACCTTGGCCGACGCCGACCAGGTCCAGGTGCCGGGCCACGGCGTGACCCTGGGCGGCTACTTCTTCAAGCCACAGGCCGGCAACCCGCCCTATCCGGCGCTGATCCTGCTGCACGGCTTCGCCGGCCACGCCCACACCATGGTCGGCCTGGCGCGCACTTGTGCGGCCAACGGCTATGCCGCGCTCGCCCTGTCGCTGCGCGGCTGGCTCGGCTCGGAAGGCGAAAGCGACCAGGGCCTGCGCCAGCCGCTCGACGTGCTGGCGGCGATCGACTGGCTGGCCAGGCGGCCACTGGTCGACCGCGAGCGCATCGCCCTGGTCGGCACCTCGATGGGCGGCCAGGTGGCGCTGCTCGCCGCCGCACACAAGCCGCCGATCCGCGCCGTCGCCTCGTACTACGCGGCGGCCGACCTCGCGGCCTGGTACAAGGCCAATCCCTTCGTGCGCGACTACCTCGACGATCTGTGCGGGCCGGAGGGCCTGCCGGTGCGCTCGCCCATCCTGCGCGCGGCGCAGATCGACGCGCCGGTGCTGCTGATCCACGGCGATCGCGACGACAACGTGTCGGTCGGACAGGCGCACACCATGGCCGAGGCGCTGAAGAGCCACGGCAAGGAGGTCGAGACCGTGATCGTGCCGGGTGGCACGCACTTTTTCACCGAGCAGCAGAATGCTATGGCGCGGCGCAAGCTGTTCGACTTCCTGCGTCGCCATCTCAACCGGAGCTGACCGTTCATGCGTGTGTCCGAAGCCGTCAATTCCCGTCGCTCCATGCGCGTCTTCAAGCCCGGCTCGGTGGCCAAGGCCGACATCGAATGGATCATCGCCAATGCCAGCCGCGCGGCGTCGAACGGCAACCTGCAGCCCTGGCAGCTCTATGTCACGATCGGCGCGGCGCGCAAACGGCTGTCGGCGGCGATCCTGAAGGCGATGGACGACGGCGACACCGGGCCGGGCGCCGAATACGACGTCTATCCCAAGCAGTTCACGCCGGTCTACGACACGCGCCGCAAGCTGGTCGGCAAGCAGCTCTATACCCTGCTCGGCGTGCCGAAGGGCGATGCCGCGGGCATGCTGAAGCAGTTCCGCAAGAACTACGATTTCTTCGACGCGCCGGTCGGCATGATCCTCAGCGTCGAGCGGCGCATGGGCAGCGGCCAGTGGATCGACTGCGGCATCTTCCTCGACCAGCTGATGCTGCTCGCCCGCGAGAAGGGCCTGCACACCTGCCCGCAGGCCGCCTTCAGCCGCTTCCAGCACGTGGTGCGCCGCGAGCTGAAGATTCCCGGCGACCAGGTGGTGATCTGCGGCCTGGCGCTCGGCTACGCCGACCCCGACGAGGTGCCCAACAACCTGATCACCGAGCGCGCGCCGCTCGGCGACTTCACCACCTGGTTCGAGGCCTAGAATACAGTCCGCCCGGTGCGACAAGCATCTCCCGAGCGCGCCGATCCGACCGGATTCCGCTCCAGGCCGGGCCACCAAAGTCGAATTGCCGAAGCCTGCGGAGGCGGGCTAAAACCCGGGAAATTCGCGATATTTCCGGCGGGAGGGGACGATGGCCGATGAATTGATCGACGTCAGCGCCGAGTGGGCCAAGCGCGCCTGGGTCGACGACGCCAAGTACAAGGCAATGTACGAAGCCTCGATCGCCGATCCCGCCAAGTTCTGGGCCGAGCACGGCAAACGCATCGACTGGATCAAGCCCTACAGCCCGGGCGCGGTGCGCGATGTCGACTACACCGGCAACGTCCGCATCCGCTGGTATCACGACGGCGTCTTGAACGTGTCGGCCAACTGCGTCGACCGGCATCTCGCCAAACGCGCCGACCAGACGGCGATCATCTGGGAGGGTGACGACCCGGCCAAGTCCAAGCACATCACCTATCGCGAGCTGCACGCCGAAGTCTGCCGCATGGCCAACGCGCTGAAGGAGCTCGGTGTCAAGAAGGGCGATCGCGTCACCATCTACCTGCCGATGATCCCCGAGGCGGCCTATGCGATGCTCGCCTGCACGCGCATCGGCGCCATCCACTCGGTGGTGTTCGGCGGCTTCTCGCCCGACAGCCTCGCCAACCGCATCATCGACTGCGACAGCAACGTCGTCGTCACCGCCGACGAAGGCTTGCGCGGCGGCAAGCCGGTGCCGCTCAAGGCCAATACCGACGAAGCCCTGAAGAAATGCCCGGGCGTCAAGAAGGTGCTGGTGGTGCGCCACACCGGCGGCAAGACCGGCTGGCAGGCCGGCCGCGACGTATGGTGGCACGAGATCGCCGCCAAGGTGGCGGCCGACTGCAAGCCCGAGCCGATGGGCGCGGAGGATCCCTTGTTCATCCTCTACACCTCGGGCTCGACCGGAAAGCCCAAGGGCGTGCTGCACACGACCGGCGGCTACATCGTGTTCGCCTCGATGACGCACCACTACGTGTTCGACTATCACGACGGCGACATCTACTGGTGCACCGCCGATGTCGGCTGGGTGACCGGCCACAGCTACATCGTCTATGGGCCGCTCGCCAACGGCGCCACGACGCTGATGTTCGAGGGCGTGCCCAACTATCCCGATTCCAGCCGCTTCTGGCAGGTCATCGACAAGCACAAGGTCGACATCTTCTACACCGCACCCACCGCCATTCGTGCCCTGATGCGCGAGGGCGAGGCGCCGGTGAAGAAGGCGACGCGCAAGAGTCTGCGCCTGCTGGGCTCGGTCGGCGAGCCGATCAATCCCGAAGCCTGGCTGTGGTACCACCGCGTGGTCGGCGACGGGCGTTGCCCGATCGTCGACACCTGGTGGCAGACCGAGACCGGCGGCATCCTGATCACGCCGCTGCCCGGCGCGACCAAGCTGAAACCCGGCTCGGCGACGCGGCCGTTCTTCGGCGTGCAGCCGGTCATGGTCGATGCCGAGGGCAAGGAACTCTCGGGCGCAGCGACCGGCAATCTCTGCCTGATCAACTCGTGGCCGGGCCAGATGCGCACGGTCTATGGCGACCACCAGCGTTTCATCGAGACCTACTTCAAGACCTACCCCGGCAAGTACTTCACCGGCGACGGCGCGCGCCGGGACGAAGACGGCTACTACTGGATCACCGGTCGGGTCGACGACGTGATCAACGTCTCGGGCCACCGCATCGGCACGGCCGAGGTCGAAAGCGCACTGGTCGGCAACACCAAGGTGGCCGAAGCGGCCGTCGTCGGCTTCCCGCACGACATCAAGGGCCAGGGCATCTACGCCTATGTGACGCTGAAGGCGGGCCAGTCGCCGTCGGACGATCTGCGCAAGGAGCTGGTCGGCTGGGTGCGCAAGGAGATCGGCCCGATCGCCACGCCCGACGTCATCCAATGGGCGCCCGGCCTGCCCAAGACACGGTCGGGCAAGATCATGCGCCGCATCCTGCGCAAGATCGCCGAGAACGACTTCAGCAACCTCGGCGACACGTCGACCCTGGCCGACCCCGCCGTGGTCGACGATCTCGTGAAGAACCGCGCCAAGTGAGTTCGCGCCCGTGAATCCCACGATCCTGCAGCTCGCAGCCGACCTTGCGGCCGGCCGCACCACCTCGCGCCAGCTCACCGAAGCGGCGTTGGCACGCATCGCGGACGACAAGGGCGAAGGCAAGCGCGCCTTCATCAAGGTCTGGCGCGACCAGGCGCTGGCCGCCGCCGACGCCAGCGACCGCCTGCGCAAGGCAGGGCTCGTCGCCTCGCCGCTCGCCGGCGTCCCCGTTTCGATCAAGAACCTGTGCGACGTGGCCGGCGAGACCACGCTCGCCGGCTCCACGGCGCTCGACGATGCGCCACCCGCCGTCGCCGACGCCCCCGTCGTGGCACGGCTGCGCGCCGCCGGTGCGGTGATCGTCGGCAGCACCAACATGAGCGAGTTCGCCTTCTCGGGCGTCGGCTACAACCCGCATTACGGCACGCCGGGCAATCCGGCCGACCGCAAGCGCGTGCCTGGCGGCTCGTCGTCGGGCGCGGCGGTGTCGGTCGCCGACGGCATGGCCGTGGCGGCGCTCGGCACCGACACCGGCGGCTCGGTGCGCATCCCCGCCGCGGTGTGCGGCATCGTCGGCTTCAAGCCGACCGCCCGCCGCGTGCCGATCGACGGCGTTGTGCCGCTCTCGACCTCGCTCGATTCGATCGGGCCGCTCGCCAACTCGGTCGAATGCTGTGCCATCGTCGATGCAGTGTTCGCGGCCGAACCGCTCGCCGTGCCGGCCGCCGCGCCGCTCGGCGGCTTGCGCTTCGCGGTGCCCATGCACTACGTGATGGACGATCTCGAGCCGGTGGTCGCGACCGCCTTCGAGCGCGCACTCAAGGCGCTGTCCGGCGTCGGCGTCAGGATCGAGAAGATCGACCTGCCCGAGTTCAACGAGTTCAACGCGATCGGCGCCCGCGGCACCTTTGCCGCCGCCGAAGCCTATGCCTGGCATCGCGTGCTGATCGAACGTCGCGGCAAGGACTACGACCCGCTCGTCTACCCGCGCATCCTGCGCGGCAAGGAGATGGGGGCCGCCGACTATGTCGACCTGCTGCACGCCCGTGCCGATCTGCAGCGGCGGGTGTCGGCGATCACCGCCAACTACGACGCCGTCGTGATGCCGGCCTGCGCCATCGCCGCGCCGACCATCGAAGAGGTCTCGACACCCGACGGCTTCACCAGGAAGAACCTGCTGCTGCTGCGCAACACCTCGGTCGGCAACTTCCTCGACCGCTGCGCCATCAGCCTGCCCTGCCAAGCGCCGGGCGAGCTGCCGGTCGGCTTCATGCTGATGGGCGAGGCGATGGCCGACCGGCGTCTGCTCGCCATCGCCCGGTCGGTGGCGCCGGTGGTGAAAGGCTGACGTCGCCATCTACTGATACTTCGGATCGTCCGGCCGGCGCATGCGCCAGACATTGTCGACGGTGGTGTATTCGCTGTAGCCCAGCCGCGCCACGGGACGGAACGCCAGCGTGTCGATGCGGCCGTCCTTGATGATGCTGTCGTCGATGTGCACGCCCACCACCTGGCCGAACACCACCGAGCCGCGGTGGGCCTCGTGGCCCTTCTCGACCGGCAGCTCGACGGTGCGCCAATACCTGCACTCGAGCGCGACCGGTGATTCCTTGACCCGCGGCGGCTTCACCAGCGTGCTGGGCTCGGCCGTCAGGCCGGCCATCTTCAGCTCGTCGACGCCGAATTCGACCATGCTGGTGGTGACATTCATCTGCTCCTTCAGCGCCTCGCTCACCATGTTGACCACGAACTCGCCGGTCGCCTCGGCATTCATGCGGCTGTGCTTGGTCGGCGTGCTGCCGTAGGTGCCGGTGATGGCGAAGTAGACGACGGGCGGGAACTCGCTGACCGCGTTGTAGAAACTGTAGGGCGCCAGGTTGACGCGGCCCTGGCGGTCGACCGTCGAAATCCAGCCGATCGGCCGCGGCACGATCAGCGACTTCAGCGGATCCTGCGCGAGCCCGTGATCGCGCTTGGCGGCATCGTAGAACATGGTTTCCTCTCAGCCGAACTGCCGGCTCGCCTCGTCGTGCGCGGCGTCGAACGCCGCTTCCACCGCGGCGTTCAGACCGCGGCAGGACTGCACCACGGCGGCCGCCCATACGACATAATCGCGCAACCGCGCCTCTGTCCATCCGGACGGCGGGCTTTGCACCAGGCTGCGCAGGTTCGAGGTCTTGTCGGCGAGCTTGAGCAGCTTGGCGCGCCACGACTTTGCCGGCGTCTTGGCGATCTGCAGGCGTTTGCGCTCCTCCTTGGGCAACGACTTGTCGTCGGTCACCTCGGCGACCAGCGCCGCCACCTCGGCGCCGAAGCGCTGCTCGAGATCCTCGTAAGTGGTGTCGGTGTCCTCGAGCGTGTCGTGCAGGAGGCCGGCCATCACCAGCACGACGTCGCCGCCGTCGGTCGCCTCGGCGAGCAGCGCCGCGACCTCGGTGAGATGGTTGATGTAGGGCTCGCCGCGCGGACCTTTGCGGCGCTGTGCGATGTGCTGGCGGGCGGCGTAGTCGGCAGCGCGCGCCAACCGGACCAAGTCGGTGCTCATCGGCGTCCCCTCTCACATCCTCTTGTGCGACCAGCCGTCCGCCTTGTCGAGCCGCGCCGAGCGGCCCATGTTCGGGCGATGTCACGCACCATGAAGGCGCTGCTCGGCGTCTGGATCGCCGCCCTGGTCGCGGCCGCCGGCTGGATCGGCTGGGACGCGTTCCACGGCGGCGGGCCAAGGATCGGCGGCCCCTTCACCCTGGCCGATCAGGATGGCCGCACCGTCACCAGCGACAGCCTCAAGGGCAAGCCGACGTTGATCTATTTCGGCTTCACCTTCTGTCCCGACGCCTGCCCGACCTCGCTGCTGCTGATGCAGACCGCGATCGACAAGCTTGGCCCCGACGCCGCCAAGAAGGTCAACCTCGTCTTCATCACCGTCGATCCCGAGCGCGACACCGAGAAGCTGCTCAAAGGCTACGTCACCAACTTCGGGCCGACCTTCATCGGTCTCACCGGCACGCCCCAGCAGATCGCCGACGCCGCGCGCGCCTATCGCGTCTACTACCAGAAGGTCCCCGGCAAGGATGGCAGCCCCTACTTGATGGACCATTCCTCGATCATCTACCTGCTCGATCGCAACGGCCGGGTGGTCGGCCATTTCAGCCACGACGCAAAGGCCGAGGCGATCGCGGCAGCGCTGCGCAAGCTGCTGTAAAATTGCCCACAACCCTTTGAATTCGCATGATTTGTGCGCCGCAATAATCGAGTGACAACAATGTTGCGCTGCGTAAAATCGGCGGCAGATGCTCTACACCGCGTATGAGTTCCAGCGTCAGCTCGCCAAGCCCGTCCGCTTCTGGGCCAACGCGCTAGAACAGCTCTACTCGACCCCCTACAACCCGCTGTCCGAGACCTGGATCGGCAAGTCGGTGGCCGCCGGCGCCGAGATCATGGCGCGGTTGACGCAGAACTACGCCAAGCCCGCGTTCGGCCTCGAGACGACGCCGATCGGCAATGAACTGGTCGCCGTCAACGAAGAGATCCTGCTGCGCAAGCCGTTTTGCCAGCTGCTGCGCTTCCGCCGTGATACCACGCAGCCGGCCAATGGGCGGCGCGATCCCAAGGTGCTGGTGGTCGCGCCGATGAGCGGCCATTTCGCCACCCTGCTGCGCGGCACGGTCGAGGCGCTGTTGCCCGAGCACGACGTCCACATCACCGACTGGATCGACGCGCGCGACGTGCCGCTGGCGCAAGGCAACTTCGATCTCGACGACTATGTCGACTACATCATCGAGTTCTGCCGCTACCTCGGGCCCGACCTGCATGTGATCGCGGTCTGCCAGCCGTCGGTACCGGTGATGGCCGCCGCCTCGCTGATGGCCGCCGACAACGACCCGCGCCAGCCCAAGTCGATCACCCTGATGGGCGGGCCGATCGACACCCGGGTGAGCCCGACCACGCCCAACGACCTGGCGATGCGCAACTCGATGATGTGGTTCCGCCAGAACGTCATCTCGACCGTGCCGTTCAACTATCCGGGAGCGATGCGCCGCGTCTATCCGGGCTTCCTGCAGCTCACCTCGTTCATCACCATGAACCTCGACCGGCACATCAACGCCCATATGCGCCAGTTCGAGCATCTGATCAAAGGCGACGACGATTCGGCCGATTCCCACCGTAGCTTCTACGACGAGTATCTCGCGGTGATGGACCTCACCGCCGAATTCTATCTGCAGACCATCCAGGTGGTGTTCAAGGAACATCAACTGCCGCGCGGCGTCTGGGTGAGCCGCGGCCGCCGGATCGATCCCGCCGCCATCGAAACGGCGCTGATGACGGTCGAAGGCGAGCTCGACGACATCTCGGGCGTCGGCCAGACCAAGGCTGCACACGCGCTCACGCCCAACATCCCCGGCGCCCGCCACGCACACTGGGAGCAGCCTCGCGTCGGCCACTACGGCATCTTCAACGGCCGCAAGTGGCGCGAGCAGATCATGCCGCGCGTGCGCGATTTCATTCGCGCCAACGACGCGCGTTGACGAGCCCGAAGGCGATCGTCCGACGCGTCAGGATTGAGCCAGGCCGGCCTTGATCAGCATCGGCTTCACCTCGACGTAGTACTTCTCGGCGAACGCGCGATACTCGGTCGGGTTCTTGCGCCACGGCTCCTGGATGAACTTGTCGAGCAGCGGCTGATGGCCGGGACCGGCCATCGCCTCGGTCACGGCCTCGTGGAACGCCCAGATGATCGGCTCGGGCAGATCCTTGGGCCCGACCAGGCCGTAAGGGCTGACTGCGACGGCGTTGATGCCGCTTTCGATCAGGGTCGGCTTGTCGGGGTATTTGCCGAAGCGCTTCTCCGTCGCCATCGCCAGGAGATGCGCCTGGCCGTTCTCGACGAACGGCGCCCATTGCGCGCCATCGGGCACGAAGTCGATATGCCCGCCCAACAGCGCCGGCATCCACTCCGCGCCGCCCTTGTAGGGGATGTGCGTGAAGCGCGCGCCGGTCGCCTGCTCGGTCTCGATCATCAGCAGATGGCCGGTGCCGCCGATGCCCGAGGTGCCGTAGTTCAGCTTGTCGGGCTGACGTTTGCCGGCCTCGATCAGATCCTGCATCGTCTTGTAGGGCGAGCCCGCCTTGACCACGACGCCGAAGGTGAACTCCGACAGGCCGGTGATGTAGGAGAAGTCGCGCAACGGATGCCAATTGGCCTTCTGGTAGTGCGGATAGCGCAGACTGTTGATGGTCATGCAAGCGATGATGTAGCCGTCGGGTTTGGTGTTCACCATCTGCGCCGCGGCAAGCGTGGCGCCGGCGCCCGCCTTGATGTCGACCAGCACTTGCTGGCCCCACTTGCGTGTCAGCCGCTCGCCGATGAAACGCAGATGCACGTCGGCCACGCCGCCCGCCGCCAGCGGATTGTAGATCGTGATCGGCTTGTCCGGTTTCCATGCGCTTTGCGCGTGGGCGACGCCCAGCCGGGCGACCGCGGGCGCCGCCACGGCGCCGGCGAAAACGCCGGCCAGCAGCCGGCGGCGATTGGTAAAGCTCATCAACTCCTCCAGTCCAGTGCCGTTCTGCGACGGCTCCTCTGCAACGTACCCAGACACGCCGAACATGGCTATCATTTGGCAGCAATGCCAGTCCCCGTCGAAATTTCGGCCTGGAAGCCCGCCCCGTTCGATCTGCGCGGCGAGACCGTGTTCGCGATCGGCGACGTGCATGGCTGCGCGTCCGAGCTCGCCGCCCTGCGCGAGGCGATCGCCGGCCTGGCGCACGAGGCGGGCGGCCGGCGGCGGCTGATTTATCTCGGCGACATGATCAACCGCGGTCCCGACGCCGTCGGCGTGTTCCAGCAATGGGCCAAGGACGAGGAGGCGCACGGCGTCGATCATGTCGACCGTCTGATGGGCAACCACGAGATCATGATGCTGCTGGCCGTGGTCGGCGGGCCGCACGCCCACAAGGCCGAAGCGATGTGGCTGAGCAAGCGCATGGGCGGCCAGATCTTCCTCGACCAGATGCGCGGCCGTGCCGGCAGCGCCGCGGCGTCGGTCGACCACGCCTTGCTCAAGTCGGCGCTGGGCGACGCGGTCGTGCATCGCCTGTGGGGCATGCGCTCCCACGTGCGGCTCGGCAATGCGCTGTTCGTCCATGGCGGTCTCGATCCGCACGCCGATCCCGACGAGTTCCTGACCCGGCCGTGGGCGACCTTCACCGAGGCGCGCTGGGCCTGGATCAATCACGGCTTCCTCGATTGGCGGAAGGGTTTTGGCGGCACCCTGGTGGTGCATGGCCATACGCCACCCGACAAGCATCGGGCGATCAGCGGCATGGACGACCCGCACCTGTTCGAGGGCGATCGGCTGGGGCTCGACGGCGGCAGCGCCCGTACCGGCATCGTCACCGGCGCCGAGATCCAGACGGGCCGCTATCGCATCCTCAAGGCGGGCGCACCGTTCGCCAACCCGATCTCCTCGACCGAGGAATAGACGGCCAACTATCCCTGGCGGGCGTGCTGCTGCACGACCTCGAGGAAGGGCACGCCGTAGCGTTCGAGCTTGGCGTCGCCGACGCCATGGATCTCGCGCATGGCGCCGAGGCTCTGCGGTCGGTGGGTGGCGAGCTCGACCAGCGTGCGATCGGAGAACACCACGTAGGCCGGCACGCGTTGCCCCTGAGCGAGCTTGGTGCGCAGCGCCCGCAGCGCGTCGAACAGCCCCGCATCGGCCTCGCCGACCACCGTCGCCACCGCGGCGCGGCGCTCGCCGCGCTTGGCCCGACCGGCGGCACCGGCGGCGAGGTCCTTGCGTAGCTCGATCTTGGCCTTGCCTTCAGGAACCTGCCAGCCGGCATCGGTGACCGACCAGCGGCCATGCTCGACCAGATCCTGGGTGATCAAGCCGGTGGCCGAAAGCTGACGGAAGATCGAGCGCCAGTCGCCCGCGGCGCGGTCGACGCCGACGCCGAAGGTCGGCAGGCGGTCGTGGTTGAACTTCAGGATGTTCTCGGTGCGCTCGCCGCGCAGCAGGGCGACCAGGTGCTCCATGCCGAAGCGCTCGCCAGTGCGCACGATGGCCGACATCGCCTTCTGCGCCTCGACCGTGCCGTCGAACAGCTCGACACCCTCCTGGCAGAGATCGCAGTTGCCGCACGGCTCCGACGCCTCGCCGAAATAGGCGAGCAGGGTCTGGCGCCGGCAGCGCGGCGCCTCGGCCAGCGCCAGCAGCGCGCCGAGCCGCTGTCGCTCGATGCGCTTGCGGTCGTCGGACTGCTCGCCTTGCTCGATCTGCAGGCGGCGCAGCTGCATGTCGGCAAGGCCGTAGAGGGTGAGCGTGTCGGCCGGCAGCCCGTCGCGTCCGGCACGGCCGATCTCCTGGTAATATGCCTCGACGTTGGCCGGCAGGTCGGCATGGCAGACGAAACGCACGTCGGGCTTGTCGATGCCCATGCCGAACGCCACGGTCGCCGTCATGACGATGCCATCCTGTTGCTGGAAGGCGTCCTGGTGGGCATCGCGCACCGCCTTGTCGAGGCCGGCATGATAAGGCAGCGCCGCGACCCCAGCGGCCTTCAGGGTCTCGGCCAGCTCTTCGGTTTTCCGCCGTGAGGCGCAGTAGACGATGCCGCTTTGGCCCGACCGCTCGCGCACGAACGACAGGAGTTGGCGCGATGAGCGCTCCTTGGGCTTGAACGCGAGCCGGAGATTGGGCCGGTCGAAGCTGCGCACGAACACGCGCGGCGGCTTGGCGAACAGCTTGTCGACGATGTCGCTGCGCGTCGGCGCATCGGCCGTCGCGGTCAAGGCAAGCGTCTGCAGGCGGCCACCGATCTGGCGCGCGAGGCTGCCCAAGGTGAGATATTCGGGTCGGAAGTCGTGGCCCCATTGCGAGACACAATGGGCCTCGTCGATCGCCATCATCGCCACGTCGCTGTCGGCCAGCATCTCGACCGTGTCGGGCCGCGCCAGCCGCTCGGGTGCGACGTAGAGCAGCCGGAGCTGGCGCTCGCGCAGGAGCCTCAGCACCCGGGCATTCTCGGCCGGCTCGTTGCTCGAATTGAGGCTGCCCGCCGCCACGCCTGCCGCCGCGAGCGCGCGCACCTGGTCGCGCATCAAGGCGATCAACGGCGAGACCACGACCGTCAACCCGGGCCGCGCAACGGCCGGAAGCTGATAGCACAACGACTTGCCGCTGCCGGTCGGCATGACGGCGAGCACATCCTCGCCGGCCAGCACAGCGCGCACGATCTCCTCCTGGCCGGGGCGGAAGGCGCTGAAGCCGAACACCGAATGCAGCAGCGCCGATGCGTGGGAGAGTGCGTCTGGCATCATTTTCTGGTCGATGGCGCGCACTCTACAGAAGCGGGCTGTGCATTTCCGCTCGATTTCGCGCATCGCTTTTTGTCGACGAGACCGGGGATGCCCGCATCGCGAGCGTCGTACGATAGTCCAATGATCCGGCGTGCCGCCCTGCTCCTGGCTGTGCTTCTCTCACCGGCCGCCGCCCTGGCGCAGACCGCCACGGGATCGGGCAGCCTGCCGCCGGGCCTTGGCTCGATGAGCGGATCGACGTCGAACATGAACATCGAGGACGGGCGCATCGGCGGCGCCGGGTCGGCTGCCAACCCGCGCTTCCGGGAATTGCGCGTCGATGGGCCGGCCGGCCCGCTGAACTCCTACGTGCGCATCGGTCCGTCGATTGGCGACCGCAGCCAAGGCCAAGGTCAGAGTTCGACCGGCTCGGCCAGGACGACGGGCACAGCCGGCGGCGGCGAGCGGCGCGCGCCGGAGCTGTTCAAGCTCGGCGGCAACATCAAGTTCTAGGATCGATCAGTTCCGCGCCGCCTGGCCACCGTCCAGCGTCACGACCACGCCGCTGATGTAGCTGGCGCGGTCGGACGCCAGGAACACCGCGAGATCCGCCACCTCGTCGGGTTCGGCGGGCCGGCCGAACGGCATGTGCTTGGTGAGTTCGGGCCAGCGATCAGGGTCGCCCAACTGCTGCTGGGCCTGGCCGCGCAGCAGGGTGAGCATGCGGTCGGTGCGAGTGGCCGGCGGATTGATCGCCACCACGCGCACACCGCGATCGACGCTCTTGGAGCCGACAGCGCGGGTGAAGGCCATCAGGCCGGCATTGGCCATGGTCCCGGCGACGTAGTCGTAATTGTAGGCCTCGCCCGCGAGGCCGATGATGTTCACCACCGCCCCCTTCTTGCGCGCATACATCTTGTCCAGCATGGCGCGGGTGGCGTTGATATAGCCGAACACCTTCAGCTCCCAAGACTCGCGCCACTTGGGCTCGGTCATCGCCAAAATGTCGCCGCGCGGGATGGCGCCGGCGTTGTTGACCAGGATGTCGGCATGACCCACCGCCTCGATCACCGCACGCACCGTGTCGCCCGTCGAGAAATCGGCGGCATGGATCTCGACCGGCACGTTGTGGCGGTCGCGGATCTTGTCGCGCGCCGCCTCGAGCGACTCCTTGGAACGCGAGGCGATATGGACAGCGCAGCCCTCGGCCGCGAAGGCCATGGCGCAGGCAAAGCCGATGCCGCGGCTGCCGCCGGTGATCAGCACGGTCTTGCCGGCAAGTTTCAGATCCATTTCGCGATCTTCTAGAGGCGGTAGGTCGAATCGATCGCCGCCCGGCCATCCTCGGACTTCACGCGACCGTCCTTCACCATCTGGACGAGGTGCGCCAGCATCGAACGGCCAGCCGCGGCATGCAGATGCTGCGGCACGTCGGCGTAGTTCCTGGCGACCATCTGCGGGATGGTCTGCGGCCCTTCCTTCAGCCGCGCCATGATCTGCGCCTCGCGGCCCAGGCGATGCTCGATATAGGCTTGCACGAACGGCACGGGGTTGCGGATCTCTGCGCCGTGCGTGGGGATGTAGAGCTGCTCCTGGCGCGGCAGGAGCTTGCGCAGGGAGGCGAAGTAGTCGGCCATGTTGCCGTCAGGTGGAGAGATCACCGCCGTCGACCAGCCCATGACGTGATCGCCCGACAACAGCGCCTTGTCTTCCTTCACGGCAAAGCAGAGATGATTGGAGATGTGGCCCGGTGTGTAGACCGCCTCGACGGTCCAGCCGTCGCCCTGCACCACGTCACCGTCGTCGAGCTTGATGTCGGGCGCGAAGGAGAAGTCGCCCTCCTGCTCCGTCGCCTGGCCGGCCGGCGGCCGGGGATGAGGACCATAGCTGTAGACCTTGGCGCCGGTCGCCTTGGCGATCGCGGGAGTCGCCGGCACGTGATCGACATGGGTATGGGTGACGAAGATGTGCGTCACCGTCTCGCCGCGCACGGCGCGCAGCACGGCGTCGATGTGATCCTGCTGGTCGGGTCCGGGATCGACGATCGCCACCTTGCCGTGGCCGACGAGGTAGGTGCCGGTGCCTTTGAAAGTGAACGGGTTGGGATTGCGCGCGACCACGCGGCGGATTTGGGGTGTCACCTCCATCGCCGTGCCGTAGTCGAACTTGAACTCCTTGATGAACGGAATGCCGGGCATGAGTGTTTCCTATCGCGCCGGCGGCACGAGCTTGTAGAGCGTGTTGCGGATGTCGGAACTGACATAGACGACGCCGCCCGCTCCCACCGCCACGCCGGTCGGCACCAGCCCGGGCGGCCCACCGGGAAACGCCGGCAGGCCGATATCGAGATTGGACGCGATCACCGTCTTGGCGCCCGTCGCAGGGTCGATGGCGACCACGCGTTTCTGGCCGACCTCGGCGACATACAGCCGGCCGCCGGGCCCGACCGCGATGCCCTCGGGTCCCGCCAGCCCGTCGGCAACGACCCGACGCGTTCTGGTCGCGGGCTCGATCAGCACCACGGCGCCGGCGGCGATCTCGGTGATGTAGATCGAGTCGCCCGGGCCTTGCGCCATCGCCACCGGTCCACGCAGTTCCTTGGCGACGATGGTGCGCGTCTTGCCGTCGGCACTCACCTTCACCAGGTTGGCGGTCGCCAGTTCGGCGACGTAGAGAGAGCCATCGGCCATCTCCAACGCATCGACCGGGGCGGCGAACTCGCCGAGCGTGGCAACAAGCTTGCCGGTCTTGCGATCGACCTTCTCCACGGTGTTGGAGAACCAGCTGGTCAGCAGGACGTGCTTGGTCCCGACCGATATGCCGAGCGGATAGGCGTGGGTCTCGCCATGGACGCGGATCACGTCGTGCACCACGCCGGTCTGGCCGTCGACCGTGCGATAGCTGAACACGTCGGCAACGTGCACGACATCCCGGCCGCCCTCGGTCACGACGGCGATGTCGGCGGGCACTGCGAGCTTGCCTTCGACGATGGTCTTGTAGGCGCCGGTCTGCTTGTCGACCAGGTAGATGCCGTTGTCGGTCATCGAAGAGACGAACAGACGGCCGCGTGAATCGAAAGCGAGATTGTCGAGGCCGGGCTTCATGGAGGCGACCAGGCGCTTGGCCTTGCTGGTGAGGCTGACGCTCCAGATGCCACCGGTGCCAGTGTCGACGACATAGACGTTGTCGCGGTTCTGCGGATCGATGTTGGCGGCGGCCGGAGTCTTGAAGCCTTCGGCGATGACCTCGACGGCGCCGGTCTCGAGGTTGACCTTGACGATCTCGCCCTTGAACCACAGCGGGCCATAGAGGAAGCCATCGTCCTTGTGGATCTCGAAGCCGTTCAGGCCGCCCAGCTTGTCGGCGACGCGGCGCAGCTCGCTGCGCGGGAAGGGCTTGAAGTCGGGCTTGTCGGCGTTCTTGAGATCGATCTCGTAAAGCGCGTCGCCGATGAAGACCTCGGACACGAACAGCCGGCCGTCCTTGCCGAAGGCCAGCGAATTGGGGCCCCCCATGCCGTGCGCGACCTCGATGGTCTTGCCGTTGGGCCGGCGGATATAGACCTTGCCCAGGAGAAAGGCGGTCCAGGCCATGGTGCCGTCGTCGGCGAAGGCGATGTCGTCGGCCATGCCCATCGGCGGGTCGATGATGCGATCGACCTCGCCCGTGTCGACCTGCACGCGATAGAGCGTCTGGCCGACCACCGAGCCGGCAAAGAGCTGATCGTCCTTGTTGAAGGCAAGCCCGTGCACGCCGTGGAACGACGAACCCTGCACCAGGAATTGTTGACTGTATTCCCTGGGCGCGGCCGGCTGCGCCAGGGCGCTGCCGGTCGCAGCGAACACCAAAGCCAGCGACGAGATGACCCGCCCCCACCCCATTCCGTTCCCTCCGACGTCTTTGCGGCGCGGACTTTAGACCGGACGACGAATTTTGTAACGCCGAACCGGTCGGCTACCATACCCGGACATGCGGCGGTTTCTCGCTCTTGTCATTCTGCTCGGCATTGCGGTCGCGGCGATCGGCGGCAGCGCACGGGCCCAGCAGACCGTACGGTTCGCCGCCCTCGACGGCGCGAACGGCGCGGCGCCGACCGAGCTCGTCGGCTACCTGTTCCTGCCCGTCGGGCCGGGCCCGCACGCCGCCATCGTGTTCATGCACGGCTGCGGCGGGTTGTTCGCACGCGCCACCGGCGAGATCGTGGCACGCGAGACCGCGTGGCGCCGCTCGCTGGTCGAGCGCGGCTTCGCCGTGTTGATGGTCGACGGCTTCGGGCCGCGCAACACCACCGAGATCTGCTCGCCCGCCAGCTTCAAGCCGGGCCTCTATGCCCGGCGGCCGGGCGACGCCTATGCCGCGCTGCTTTTCCTGCGCAGCCGGCCCGACATCAGCCACGATCGCATCGGCCTGATGGGCTGGTCGAACGGTGGCGGCGCGGTGCTGATGGCCGTCGCTGAGCGCAGCAGCGGACGGCCAGCGAATTTCACCGGGCCGGACTTTCGTGCCGCGGTCGCGTTCTATCCCGGCTCGTGCAGCCCGCAACGGCTTGGCCCCGACTGGACGACCGAGATTCCCCTGCTGATCCTGGTCGGCGAGGACGATGTCTGGACGCCGGCGGCGCCGTGCCAGGAACAGGCCGAGCAGGCGGCGCATCTCGGTGCCCCGGTCGTCTTCCACGCCTATCCCGGCGCCCACCACGATTTCGACTGGCCGGGTCTCAAGCGCCGTGAGTTGCCGGCCTTCACGATGCGATCCGGCGTCGTGCCGATCGTGGCCGAAGACCCCGCCGCCCGGGCCGATGCGCTGGACCGCGTTGGCGCTTTTCTGGCACGTCACATGTCGAATTGACGGGTGCCTCCCGTCGACCGAATAGGGTAACCAACTCATTCGATAGGTATCGCAGGAGGGAAATCATGGCGGGTCCACTTTCGGGATTGACCATCGTCGAGTTGGCGGGCATCGGCCCCGGCCCGATGTGCTCGATGATGCTGGGCGACATGGGCGCCGACGTGATCCGCATCGACCGCACCAAGACGCATGTCATGGATCGCTTGGCCGACCCGAAATATGCCGTGCACAACCGCAGCCGCCGCTCGGTCTCGGTCGACTTGCAGAAGAAAGAGGGCATCGAGGTGGCGCTGCGGCTGATCGACAAAGCCGACGGCGTCACCGAGCCGTTCCGTCCCGGCGTCGCCGAGCGCCTGGGTCTTGGTCCCGACGTCTGCCTCGCGCGCAATCCCAAGCTGGTCTATGGCCGCATGACCGGCTGGGGCCAGGAAGGCCCGCTCGCCAAGGCGGCCGGCCACGACATCAACTACATCGCGCTGACCGGCGCATTGCACGCCATCGGCGGCAAGGACAAGCCGGTGCCGCCGCTCAACCTGGTGGGCGACTTCGGCGGCGGCGGCATGCTGCTCGCCTTCGGCATGGTGTGCGGCCTGCTCGAAGCGCAACGTTCCGGCAAGGGCCAGGTGATCGACGCCGCCATGGTCGACGGCGCCGCGCTGCTGTTGGGCGGCATCTACGGCATGGCCGGCGCCGGTCTGTGGAACGACAGCGGCCGCGAAACCAACATGCTGGACGGCGGTGCGCACTTCTACGGCACCTACGAGACCAAGGATGGTCAGTTCGTCTGCATCGGCTCGATCGAGCCGCAATTCTACGAGCTGCTGCTCGAGAAGACCGGCCTGAAGGGCGAGAGCCTGCCGGCGCAGATGGACCGCAAGGCGTGGGCGCAACTCAAGGGCCGGCTCACCGCCATCTTCCGCACCAAGACGCGCGACGAGTGGTGCGCCATCATGGAAGGCACCGACATCTGCTTCGCTCCCGTGCTCACCATGAAGGAGGCCTCGCAGCATCCGCACGCCAAGGCGCGCGGCGCCTATGTCGACGTCTCGGGCTTCCCGCAGCCGGCGCCGGCGCCGCGCTTCTCGCGCACCAAGGAAGGCATCAAAGGCCCGGCCGCCAAGCGCGGCCAGCATACCGACGAGATACTGGCCGAGCGCGGCTTCTCGACCAAGGAGATCGGCGAGCTCAAGGCGGCGGGAGTCGTCGGGCCGCAGTAGTGACAGTCATTGGACCGCGGGGCTCCAGCCCCGCTCACGCTCTCGAGCGGGGCTGGAGCCCCGCGGTCCGAAGACCATGATCCGCGCCTTCGAGCTGGCGGCTCGCCAACTGGGCGACCCCAAGCTGCGCGGCATCATCTGGTGGTCGCTGCTGCTCAGCCTGGTGCTGCAGGTGGCGATCGCGGCGCTCGCCTGGTGGGGGTTGAAATCGCTCGCCACCTTCGAGATGAAGTGGATCAACGACGCCATCGTCTGGTTGAGCGGCGCCGGCGTGGGAGTGCTGGCGTTCCTGCTGTTCCCGGCGAGCTTCGGCATCGTGATCTCGATCTTTCTCGAAAGAATCGCCGACATCGTCGAAGCCGAGCACTATCCGGCGCTGGGGCCGGCGCGGGGCATTCCGATCTGGACCGGTCTGTGGACGGGCGTCGTGTTCCTGCTCGCCGTGCTCGCGCTCAACCTGGTGATGCTGCCGTTCTACCTGCTGGCGCTGTTCGTGGCGGGGCTGGGCGCCGTGCTGTTCTATGCCGTCAACGGCTGGCTCGCCGCACGCGTCTACTACGAGCAGGTGGCGTTGCGACGCCTCGACCCTGCCCAAGTCAAGGCCTGGCGCCGCGCCAACGCCGGGGTGCTGTGGCTGACCGGCATCGCGATCGTGTTCCTGGGCACGATCCCGATCCTGAACTTGGTCGTGCCGGTGCTCGGCGTGGCGGCGATGGTCCATGTCGCCCAGACATTGCGACCACCGGCCGCGAGCCGGCCCTTTAATCCCCCGACGACGACGCGCTAGACTGCAGCGATGAAGCAAAGGGGTTGGGGGACTCTCGCCTGCGGCATGCTGCTGGCCGGCTGCATGACCGACGAACAGCCGCAATATTCGCTGACCGGCGGCGAGAAGGGTGTGTTCAGCTCGCGCAATGCCGGCTCGCCGATCCCGCTCGATCGCATCAAGGGGCTCGACGAGGCGCAGCTCTCCGCCTTGTTCGGTGCCGGCGAGCTCGACCGCAAGGACGATCCAGCGCGTGCGCTGCGCTACAAGTCCGACGCCTGCGTGCTGTTCGTCTATCTTTATCGCCGCGGCGGCGCCAATTGGCGCGCCGAGTTCGCCGATGCCTACGATCTCCACCTACGGCCGCTGCCGGTCGACCAGTGCGCGGGCTCGGTGGCCGCGCAGAAGAGGCGCGTCGCTTAAATTCCTTTCAACGGCAGCCGAGGCAAGCATGCGGCGCGCCCGCTGCACCAGATTGGCAAGCCAACCCAGGCCGATGCCGCGAGCGCAAGACCCGGTTGCACGGCCTGTGCGAGCCCGACCAGCGAAGAGATGAGACCGACCAGGGGCAGGACGGCCAATCGAGACGGCGACATTCTGGCGGGGTTGAGGCCCCGCCAACCCTGCCACAGCACGAGCAATAGGAGTGGCCAGACCCATAGTGGGGTGTAGATGACGACTTGCAGGGCAAACGACATGGGGTAGCTCCCGACTTCACGCCAACCATCGCGGGCGTCGTTGCAGGCGGCCATCGTCGTTGCGCGGAATCGCTGGTCTTTTTCGCGAACAATCGGAATCATCCGTTCGCGATGCGCGAACTGCCCTACATCCGGTCGATCCCCCAGCAATTCCCCTGGGTGCTGGGCCTCGCCGTCGTCATGGCGGTAACGGGCCCGTTCGGCAGCTACAGGGCGACGAGCCTCGGTATCCGCCTGATCTACTTCGTCGCGACCGGCCTCTTGATCTGGCTGCAGGTGCTGGGCTTCGCCGCCCTGATCGCCCAGGTCGAAGCGACCGAGCGCTGGTCGATCACGCTGCGCATGGCGCTGACCGGAATACTGGCCGCCATACCGGCCACGGTGGAGATCATCCTCCTGCATGGCTGGCTGGTGCGACCGACGCCGTTCAGCGCCGCACTCGAGATCTATCCGCAAACAGCATTCCTGACGGCGGTCATCGCCGTCGTGGTCGGCCTGTTCATCGAGCAGCGCCTGCACGCCGCCGCCGACAGCGAGCGGGCGCGCGTGGCGGCCATCGCGACGGCCGGCGCCGCCGCAGCCGCCGCGCCCGACTTCTTCCGCCGCATTCCGCCGGCGCTGGGGCGGGACCTGATCGCGCTGGAGATGGAGGACCACTATCTACGCATCCACACTGCGCTCGGCAGCGACTTGATCTTGCTGCGTCTGCGCGACGCCCTGACCGAGTTGGGCCCCTCGCGCGGCCGTCAGGTCCATCGCTCGTGGTGGGTCGCCGAAGGCGCGGTCGAGACGATCGACCGCAACAGTCGCCGACCGGTGCTGGTGTTGCGCAACGGCCTGCGCGTGCCGGTCAGCAAGACGTATCAGGAGCCGCTGAGGCAAGCAGGTTGGCTTGCCTGAGTTGCGCGTCGCGATCCTCGGCGCCGGCGCCATGGGCACGGTTCATGCAGCGGCCTATGCCGGTATGGCCGACGTTTCGGTGGTCGGCGTGTTCTCGCGCAACAAGGCGCGCGCCCAAGCTGCGGCTGCACGGTGTGACGCCGAAGCCTTCGGCGACGTCGCTGCTTTGATCGGCCGCCCCGATATCGACGCGATCGACGTCTGCTTGCCAAGCCCGATCCACCACGACGCCGTGATGGCGGCACTGGCGGCGGGCAGACACGTGTTTTGCGAAAGCCCCCTCGCGCTCGACCTCGGCGAAGCGCAGCAGATGCGCGATGCTGCCCGCCGCACCGGCCGCCTGCTGCAGGTCGGCCTGCTGATGCGCTCGGTCGGCGCATACCGCCACATCAAGGCGATAACGGCATCGGGCCAGCACGGGCGGTTGCTCAGCGTGACGACCTGGCGATTGGGCTCCTACCTCCATGCCGAGGCAACCGACCCCAAGGCGCACTACGGCGAGCCATCGACCGAGCTGATGACCTTCGATTTCGACTTCGTGCAATGGGTCATGGGTGCACCCAAACGCCTGTCGGCCACGGCCGCGCGCTCCTTGCGGGGCGACAAGCCAGGCGAAATCTCGGCGGTGCTGGACTACGAGGATGGCCGCCACGCCACTGTCATCGCCAGTGGACTGATGCCGCCGGGTTCTCCTTTCACCGTCGGCTTCCGCGCCCTGTTCGAAGGGGCGGTCTATCGCCATCAGAACGTTTTCGAAGGCGGTCCGCCCAAAAGCTCCTTCACCGTCGTCGAGGGCCGGTCGCCCGGCCAGCCCGTGGCGATGCAAGACCGCGACCCCTATCAAGTCGAGCTGCAACACTTCGTCGACTGCATTCAAAGCCGCGCCGATCCCGCCCTGCTCGACGCCGATCGGGCGATCGAAGCGCTGGTCCTGTCGACGGCCACGCAACGGTCACTCAGCGAACACCGCGCGGTCGACGGCTTCACGAGCGCGTGAGGCGAGTCATCCGGGACGTGATCTCCGAACGTCTAAGAGACGACAAGCGAGAGGAGGAGATCGCATGGCCTCGACAAAGGGTTTTGGACATCTCGTCGGCGTGTCATTGCTGGCGCTGACCATTGGTTCTCTGCAAGCCGGGGCCGCGACCCTGGTCGGCCTCACGACCGACAACAAGCTGGTGCTGATCGATACCGCGACGCAGACGGCCTCGGCGCCGACGGCGATCTCGGGCGCCGACAAGGTGGTCGGCATCGATGTGCGGCCGGCCGATGGCAAGCTCTATGGTCTGACCGACTCCGGTCAGCTGGTGGTGATCGACCATACCAACGGCAAGGCGACGCCCGGCGCCATGCTTTCGGAGAAGCGGCCGCTGGGACCGCGCCCGGTGGTCGACTTCAACCCGGTGGCCGATCGCCTGCGCGTCGTCGGCGCCGACGGCGCGAACCTGCGCATCAATGTCGACGACGGCACCACGACGGTCGACAAGCCGTTGAACTACGATGCCGCCGACGCCAACGCCGCCAAGAAGCCCGCCGTCGCGGCCGGCGCCTATACCAACTCGACCAAGGGCGCCAAGGGCACCGAGCTGGTGCATGTCGACAGCGGCACCGGCGCGCTGGTGGTCCAGAATCCACCCAATGACGGCGTGTTGAAGACCCGCGGCGCGGTCGGCGTTCCTGATCTTTCGGACGCGGTGATGGACATCGACAACGAGGCAGAGGGCAAGAACACCGCCTATCTGATCGCCGGCGGCACGCTCTACACGGTCGATCTCGCGACCGGAAAAGCGACGCAGGTCGGCGCCATCAAGGGCATGACCGGCAAGCTGCTCGACGTCGCGGTGCGCAAGTAACTGGCCAAGTAACTGGCCAAGTAACTGGCAAGGCTTCCTCCCCACTTCGTGGGGAGGAAGAAGCGCTGCTCTACCTGCCGCCGCGATCCTCGCGCCAGAGGTCGAGACGTTCCTGGACGGGACGGTCGGAGAACGAAAACAGCACGGCGTCGCCCTTGGCGCGATGCTCGACCGTGGCCCAGCTCGGCACCACGAAGTGATCGCGCCGCTTCCAGCCGAAAGTCTCGCCGGCGATCACGCTTTCGCCTTCGCCCTCGACCACCGAGAACACGGTGCCGTCGGTGCTGCGGTAAGGTGCGGTCGCGAAGCCCTTGGGCAGGAGCTGCATGAAGGTACCCATGGTGGCGATCGGCGCGCCGCCGCTCGCCGGATTGACGTAGCGCAGCTTGTAGCCGTGGCAAGGATCCGGCGGGCCGGCCTTGGCGAGCCCGGCCAGCGCCTCGCGCGTGCGGGCATAGGGATAGTTGAAGATCGGCGAGGTCTGGCGCTCCGGCTTCCAGTCGACCGGCAGGAGACCACTGGCGAACTTGGCGTCCGACGTGCCGGGCGGCGCGGTGATCGCCTGCTCGTCGTCCTCGCCATTCTCGGCGAAGCCTGCGTTGAACATCGCCACCATCGGAATGTCGAGGCCGTCCAGCCAGACCATAGGCTGGTTCGACTCGTTGCCGTGATCGTGCCAGGTCCAGGTCGGGGTGATGACGAAATCGCCCTCGCGCATGACGGTACGCTCGCCATCGACGGCGGTATAGGCGCCCTCGCCCTCGACGATGAACCGCAGCGCCGACTGGGTGTGTCGGTGACTGGGCGCGACCTCGCCCGGCAGGATGAGCTGCAGGCCGGCATAGAGCGTCGGAGTGATGCAGGAACTGCCGGGCATTGCCGGATTCTCCAGGATCAGCACGCGGCGCACTGCTTCCTTGGCGGTGATCAGCGCGCCCGACTCCATCAGGAACGGCCGCACTTTGTCGTAGTCCCAATGCGCCGCCCGGTACTTGGGCGACGGTTGCGGCGGCACGAGTTGATGCATGGCCTCCCACAGCGGCGCCATGGAAAGGCTGCCGATGCGTTCGTAGAAGTCGCGGCGCGCGTTGTTGCGGGTGGTGGGCGCGGTCATGAGGCCTGCGTCGGTTGACGGAGAAGCGCGCACGATAGCACAGTGCCGCAAAGTCTTCAGGGAGGAGCAAGTGACCATCCGTCTGACGCGGCGCGCGGCCCTGGCCGGCGCGGGCGCGATCGCTATGCCGTCGGCGACGTGGAGCCAGACGCCGGTCGAGCTTCCGGGCGGGCCGATCAAGATCCTGGTCGGCTTTCCCGCAGGCGGCGGCACCGATGTGCAGGCCCGCCTGGTCGCCGAACGGTTGCGCGAGCGCACCGGTCGCAGCTTCATCGTCGAGAACAAGGCCGGCGCCAGCGGCACGGTGGCCGGCGACACGCTGAAGACCGCGACACCCGACGGCAACACCATATTGCTGGCGCCGATCGCCTCGGCGGTGATGGCCAAGCTCACCTTTCCGCAGCTCAATCACGATCCGTTCGTCGACCATGCCCCGATCACGCTGCTCGGCACGTTCCAGCTGGCGCTCGCCGTCAGCCCGCAACTCGGGCCCAAGACGGTCGGCGAGTTCGTGGCGTGGGCAAAGGCCAACCCCAAGCAGGCGAGCTACGGCACGACGGCGATGGGCAGCCTGCCGCATTTCTTCGGCGTGCTGCTGGCGCGCGCCACTGGCACCGACCTGCAAGCCGTGCCCTACCGCGGCGCGGCGCCGTTGGTATCCGATCTGGCCGGCGGTCAGGTGCCGTCCGGCACCGGCGCGCTGACGGATTTCCTGGAGCACCACAAGGCCGGACGATTGCGCATCATCGCGACTTCGGGCGCCAATCGCCCGCTTGCCGCGCCCGACCTGCCGACCTTCAGCGAGCAGGGCTACAAGGATATCGTGGGCGACAGCTGGCTCGGCTTCTTCGCGCCGGCAGCCTCGCCGCGGCCGATCATCGATGCCTTCAATCGCGAAATCGCCGCCACCGTCGCCTTGGCCGAAGTTCGCGAACGCCTGATTCAGCTCGGCCTCGAACCGCGCACGACGACGCCGGAAGAGTTCGACGCGTTGCGCCGCGCCGACGCCGCGAAGTGGAAGAAGGTCGTCGACGAGTCGGGCTACAAGCCGTAGGCTGCCGCCCGGCTACTCGGCGGCCGCACGCAGCGGCGGGGCGAGCCGCGCCGCCGCGCGGGCGCGGCACGCGGCGGCAAAGGCGCCGAACAGCTTCATCGAGACCGGGTTCTCCAGCGCGCGGTACTCGGGGTGCCACTGCAGTGCCAACGCGAAGGCCGGCGCATCGGGCACGCTGAAGGCCTCGACCTGCCCGTCCTCGGCAATCGCCTCCAGCCGGGCGCGCGGCGCCAGGTGATCGACGCCCTGAGCGTGCAGCGAGTTCACCCGCACACGGCGCTCGCCTAGCAGGCGGTGCAACACACCGCCATCGGCGATCTCGATATCGTGCGCCGGGCCATAGTTGATGTCGGCGTCGGGCGACTTGGGCGAACGATGGTCCCAGCGGCCTTCGACTTCGTGCACGAGCTGATGCAGCGTGCCGCCCAACGCCACGTTCACTTCCTGCAAGCCGCGGCAGATGGCGAACAGGGGGACCGCCCGGTCGATGGCGTGCCGGATCAGCGGCAGCGTGGTGGCATCGCGCGCCGGATCATGCGCCGTGCCGGTACGGCTCTGGGCACCGCCATAGTGATGCGGCTCGACATTGGACGGACTGCCGGTCAGCAGCACGCCGTCCAGGGCGTCGAGCAGCCGGTCGAGCGCCTCGGTCATGGCTTGCTCCTCGCCGGCCAATTGCGGGCCGATGGCCGGGATCAGCACCGGCAGGGCGCCAACGGCCTGCAGTGCCGCCTGGACGTACTTGTCGCCGACGGCGTGCTGCCAGCCGCCACGACCGTTGTCCTTCAAGCAGGCCGTAACGCCCACCAAAGGACGAAAAGAAGCTCGTTCCATATCCTCAACCGGATTCTTCAAGACGCGGTGGATTTTATCATCGTCGCCACGTCACAGCTTGGCAAATCGCCGCTCTTCGATCGGCCCGCGCCTTGTGCAGCGCAGCCTTGCGTGGTACCGCCCGCGCCGAAACCAGCGAAAGCACGCCATGACCGACACCCCTCCGCCGCCCGCCAACCCGCAGGCCCCGCAGCAGCCGCAGATCAATGCGCCGCTGATCATGCACGGCCAGTACATCAAGGATCTCAGCTTCGAGAATCCGCGCGCACCACAAAGCCTGATCGAGCAGACTCAGCCGCAACTCACGCTCAACGTGCAAGTCGCCAACCGGCAGTTCGACGCCAAGACTTTCGAGGTGGCACTGACGATCGAAGCCAATGCCAAGACACCCAAGGACGAGCCGTTGTTCGTGTTGGAGCTGGTCTATGCCGGCACGGTGAGCCTGGGCGAAGTGCCGCAGGAGGCGATCGGCCCGCTGCTGTTCATCGAGACGCCGCGGCTGCTCTTCCCGTTCGCCCGCGCCGTCGTCGCCAACGCCACGCGCGAGGCGGGTTTCCCACCCCTCAACATCGCGCCGGTCGATTTCGTGGCGTTGTATCGCCAGCAACTCGAGGCCAATGCCGGCAGGATGCCGGGCATCGCCGGCGGTCCCGTGGGTCACGCCTGACGCGGCCGGTCGTTTGCTCATGCCAGAACGAAAGGATCTCTCGCGCCGCGACCTTCTCCTGCTCGCCGGCCATATCGGGATGGCCGGCGCCCTGTTGCCCGCGTCGGCCGCCGCGACGCCGGACAAAGCCAATCCCTTCCTGCAGCACGGCTTTGCGCCGGTACTCGATGAACTCGCTGTCGCCGAGCTCACGGTGCGCGGCGAGCTGCCGCGACAGATCGCCGGCAACTACCTGCGCAACGGGGCCAACCCCGCCTATCCGCCGATTTCCTACACCTATCCGTTCGACGGCGACGGCATGGTGCATGGCGTCACCGTCGAGAACGGCAAGGCAAGCTACCGCAACCGCTTCGTGCTGACCGCCGGCCTGCGCGCCGACCGGCGGGCGGGCCGTACGATCTATGGCGGCCTGCTCAATCCCATCGTGCCCGATCCGCGCTTCGTGCCGCCCGACGGTGACCCCAGCCGATTCAAGAACGTCGCCAACACCAATGTGGTGCGCCACGCCGGCCGCATCCTGGCGCTTCACGAAGGCAGCCTGCCCTACGAACTCTCGCCCACGCTCGAGACGCGCGGCCTGTACGATTTCGGCGGCAAGATCGACGATGCAATGACCGCGCACCCCAAGATCGACCCGGTGAGCGGCGAGATGCTGATGTTCCGCTACTGGCTCCGGCCGCCGTTCCTCACGTTGCGCGTCGTCGATGCTTCCGGGACGATCGTACGCGACGTGCCGGTCGACACTGGGCTGCCGTACATGGTGCACGACTTCTCCTTCACGGCGAGCCATGTCGTGTTCTTCCTGTGTCCAGTCGTGTTCGACGCGGAGGGCGCCAGGCAGGGCAAGCCGTTTCTCTCCTGGCAACCGGAAAGAGGCACACGCATCGCCGTGCTGCGCCGTGACGGCACGGGTGGAGTCCAGTGGATCGCCGACGACGCTTTCTTCGTCTATCACTTCATGAACGCCCACGAGTCCGACGGTCGCATCACCATCGACTATGTCCAGCACGGCGCCTTCTTCACCGCCCGCGCGGCCCCGCCGACCTTGTGGCGCGCCGTGCTCGACCTCAAGGCGGGCGCCGTCAAGCGTACGCGGCTCGACGAGCGCATCGGCGAGTTCCCACGCGTCGAGCCGGCACGAGCCGGCGCCGCCAACCGCTATGGCTGGTTGCCGGTCAAAGCCCACGACGATGCCGTCGGCACGTTCGGTGCGATTGCACGCTATGATTTGTCGACCGGGCGGTCCGCAGTGCACGTCTTTGGCCGCGGCCGGTAAGTCGACGAGCCCTTGTTCGTGCCGCGGCCCGGCGGTCGAGGCGAAGGCGACGGCTGGATCATGACCTATGTCTACGACCGGGCGACCGACGGCTCGGTGCTCGCCGTGCTCGATGCCGTCGATATCGAACGGCCGCCGATCGCCGAGATCGTCATGCCGCGCCGCGTGCCACACGGCTTGCACGGCAACTGGCTGCCGCTTTAGTCGGCTTTAAGCCACAGCGGATCGCTGATCTGCTTCAAGAACTCGGCGTGCGCCGCGAGCTCGGCGGCGGTCGGCGCATGTGACCGCGGCGGGCGAGCCGGCCCACCAGCCGCGGCACCCGCCACCTGCCCGGCCAATCTGGCTGCCAGGCCGAGATCACGCTGGCGACCACCGCTCAGCTCGAGATAGACCTCGGCCAACAGCTCCGAGTCGAGCAGCGCGCCGTGCTTGGTGCGGCCGGAATTGTCGATGCTGAAACGCTCGCACAGCGCATCCAGGCTGGCGCGTTGGCCGGGGAACTTGCGCCGCGCGATCGACACCGTATCGACGTAGGCATTGCCGAGCTTGGGCCGGCCGACCCGCTCCAATTCGGCGTTGAGAAAGCCGATGTCGAACTGGGCGTTGTGGATCACCAGCTGGGCGTCGCCGATGAAAGCCAGGAACTCCTCGACCTTGTCGGCGAACAAAGGCTGATCGGCCAGAAACTCGTCAGTGAGACCGTGAATCTCCTGGGCATCGGCCGGCATCGGCCGCTCGGGATTGAAATAGGCGTGGAACGTCTTGCCGGTGGCGACCGTGTTGGCCAGTTCCAGGCAACCGAGCTCGACCACGCGGTGGCCGGCCAGGGGGTCGAGGCCGGTGGTCTCGGTGTCGAGGACGATCTCGCGCATGCCGCCTTGTATCCTACCGGCGGCGGGCGCGCGCGAGCTGGGCTGTGAATTTCTCGCGCCAGGGATTTGACGGCCAGGCCCGGCCGCGGCGGCGCTTCAGCGAAGCGACCGCCTTGGCAAGCGCCAGCCGCGTCGGCGCGAGGCCGAGCCCGGTCGGGATCACGACGCTCGCCTTCCGGCGCTTGAACGCGTCCGGCACCTGCTGGCGCAAGATGCCGTCCAGGCGCTCCTTCGACATGCCGGGCCGTGCCATGACGCGCTGGCGCTGCAGAAAGGCCGGCGCGCTCACCACCAGCGTCGCATCGACCCGCCGCTCGCCCATGCCTTCGAACAGCAACGGAATGTCGAGCACGACCAGTTTTTCGCCGCGCTGGGCGGCGCGCTTCAAGAAGATGCGCTGACGCTGGCCGACCAACGGATGCACGATCGCCTCCAAGCGGCGCAGCGCCTCCTTGTTGCCGAACACGCGCGCGCCCAAGGCCTGGCGGTCGAGCACGCCGTCCTTCACCACGCCGGGGAACGCCGCCTCGATCGGAGCCAAGGCCGGGCCGCCCCTGGCCTGCACGGCATGGACGGCGGCATCGGCATCGTACACCGGCACGCCCATTTGCCGCAGCATCCTGGCCGCGGTCGACTTGCCCATGCCGATCGAGCCTGTCAGGCCGACGATCACCATCGAATGCTGAACGCCTGGCGCCGGATCAGGGCACCAGGACGGTCTGGCCGGTGGTCTTGCGCGATTCGAGGTCGCGATGAGCCTGCGCCGCCTCGGCCAGCGGGTAGCGCTGGTCGATGGCGATCTTGACCTTGCCGCTCTTGACCATCTTGAACAGCGACTGGGCGCTCGCCTCGAGCTCCTTGCGGGTGGCGGTATAGGCGCCGAGGCTCGGTCGCGTCAGGTAGAGCGAGCCCTTGACGTTGAGGATGCCCGGCGGCTGCGGCGCGACGGCGCCCGAAGCATTGCCGAACGAGCACATCAGGCCGCGCGGCCGCAGGCTGTCGAGCGAGGCATTCCAGGTGTCCTTGCCGACGCCGTCGAACACCACCGGCACGCCCTTGCCCTTGGTGATCTCCTTGACCTTCTGGACGACGTCTTCCTTGGTGTAGTCGATCACCCACTTGTAGCCGTTCTTCTTGGCGAGCGCCGCCTTCTCGGGCGACGACACCGTGCCGATCGCCTTGTAGCCGCGTGCCTTGGCCCATTGGCCGAACAGCAGGCCGACGCCGCCGGCGGCGGCATGGAACAGCACGATGTCGCCCTTCTTGAGCCATGGTTTGGCGCAATGGTCGACCAGGTACTCGGTGGTCATGCCCTTCAGCATGATGGCGGCAGCCTGCTCGTCGCTCACGCCCTTGGGCACATGCACGAGCTGGTTGGTGCCCATGAGGCGCTCCTGGCAGTAGGCGCCCAGCTCGCCGCAATAGGCGACGCGGTCGCCCTTCTTGAAGCCCTTCACCTTGGGCCCGACCTCGACGATCACGCCCGCCGCCTCGCGGCCGACGGCGTTGGGCATCGGCGTCTGATAGAGGCCCGAGCGGGTGTAGACGTCGATGAAGTTCAGCCCGATCGCGGTGTGCCGCACCTTCACCTGGCCGGGGCCGGGCGAGCCGACCTCGACATCGTGCAACTGCATCTTCTCCGGACCGCCATTCTCATGGATCAGGATCGACTTGGCCATCTGGACTTCTCCCTGCTGTTGCTAGCCTGCCGCACGCTTGGACTGTGCCGCTTGGAACTTGGAAATCTCGCTCTCGACCGCCGCCTGTGATTGAGCGGAGTAGGTGCCGCGGTTGCCGGCAGCGATGTCATAGCTCAACTGGCGCAGCGTATTGGCGCCGCGCTGGAAATGCGGATGGACGAAGCGCGCCATCAGTTCGTAGGACCGCTGTGTCGCCGGCCAATCGGCCCAATTGTGGGCAAGCAGCAAGACCGCGCCGAAGCCGCCGTCCGATCCCTTCCATAGACGCTCGAAGTGGCGGATGCAGTCGTCAGGCGTGCCGATGCAGGCGATGCCCTCCTTGGTCAGGAACTGCGCGGCGTCGGTAATGCCGGGCGGCAGGATCGGGAAGGTCGCGACGTCGGTGAAGTACTTGGTGTAGCGATCGATGCCGAACTTCACCTCCTCGAACGCCTGCTCGCGGGTCGGCGCGATATGGGCAAAGGTGACGATGCGCCATTTGCTGCGATCGGCCGGCTTGCCGTTCTGTCGCGCGTTGTCGGTATAGATCTTCCAGTTGGCGGCATGCGCCTTCAGCGCGTCGTCGGATGTGCCGCCGATCGACAGCATGCCGATGCCGTGACGCCCCGAGGCCACGGCGCCGACCGGCGAGCGCGCGCAGGCCACCGCCATCTCCATGCCGGGCTGGCTGTAGGGCGGCAACTGGAGCTGCGCCCGGTTCAGCTCGAACCAGTCGGTCTTGCGCGTCACCGACTCGCCGGCCATCAGCTCGACGATCGCATCCAGCGATTCGTTCATATGGCGCCGCTGATCGGCCGCATTGATGCCGATCTTGGCGGCGTCGTGGACCAGCGCGCCGGGCCCGACTCCGAACATGGCGCGGCCACGCGTCATATGGTCGAGCTGGCGCATGCGCGACGCCAGGATGAACGGGTTGTGATAAGGCAGCGACACCACGCCGGTGCCGAGCCGGATGTGGCGGGTGCGTTCGGCCGCTGCGGCGATGAACATCTCGGGGCAGGCGATGATCTCGAACCCACCCGAATGGTGCTCGCCGACCCAGGCCTCGTGGTAGTTCAGCCGGTCGAGATGCTGCAGCAGCTCCATGTCGCGCTCGAGCGCCAGGGTCGGATTCTCGTCGAGGGCATGGAACGGCGCCAGGAAGATGCCGGTGCGCAGATAGCGGTCGATCAAGGAAACATCCCCTTCGGCTAGGGCCGGTTGCGGCTGTCGAGTATAGTGATTGGCCTTCCGCGCGCCAGCTTGGCGCGACAGGCGTAGTCTGGTTCTGGTCGACGGGGCTCATGCATCGGCGTCGCTTCACTCTTGCCGTCACCGCCACTTTGGCCACACCTGCGGTGTTGCGCGCCCAGGATGTCCTTAGAAGCGCCAGGGGCAACTACCGCCTGGTGACATTGGCGCGCGATCTCGAACAACCCTGGTCGATCGCCTTCCTACCCGACGGGCGAATTCTGATCACCGAACGGCCCGGCCGGCTACGCATCTTCGCCAACGGCCGGCTGGAGCGCGCCGCCGTGGCGAACGTGCCGCGGGTCTACGCCCGCGGCCAGGGTGGCTTGCTCGATGTCTGCCTGCACCCGGGCTTCGCGCAGAACCGTAGCCTTTACCTTTCCTACTCCGCCGAGGGCTCGGGTGGGGTGGCGACCGCGGTGGCGCGCGCCGAACTGGCCGACGGCACCCTGCGGGGCGTTCAAACGGTCTTCGAGGCCCTGCCGCGCAGCTCGGGCGGATTGCATTTCGGCTCGCGCATCGCCTTCGACCGCGCCGGCTTGATGTATGTCACGACGGGAGAGCGCTACCAGATGCAGCGCGCCCAAGCGCTCGACGATCTTGCCGGCAAGGTCGTGCGGCTGAAGGACGATGGCTCGGTGCCACCCGACAATCCCTTCGTCGGCCGGCCCGGCGTGCGACCGGAGATCTTCACCTCGGGACATCGCAATCCGCAGGGCCTCGCCATGCATCCCGAGACCGGCCAGATGTGGGAGGCCGAGCACGGGCCGCGCGGCGGCGACGAGCTGAACTTGCTGAAGGCCGGCGCCAACTACGGCTGGCCACGCGCCACCCACGGCATCGACTACAGCGGCGCCGTCATCAGCCCGCACAAGAGTCTGCCCGGCATGGAGGAGCCGGTACGCGTCTGGGTGCCGTCGATCTCGCCGTGCGGGCTGTGCTTCTACACCGGCGACCGGTTTGCCGGTTGGCGCGGCTCGCTGTTCACCGGCGCCTTGTCCAACTTCGCCCTGTTCCGCATCGAGCTCGACGGCGAGCGTTACCGCAGCGAAGAGCGATTGCTGGTCGACCGCCTTCCCTACATCCGCGACGTCCGGCAGGGACCCGACGGTCTCCTGTATCTGGTCACCCATGCCGACGACGGCGGCCTATTCCGCATCGAGCCCGCCTAGTCCAGCTCGCCCATGACTTCGTTGATTCTCGCTTCTGCCAGCCCGTCGCGCCGCCAGATGCTCCAAGCGGCCGGCCTCGATTTCGAGATCGTGCCCGCGGGCGTCGACGAGGACGAGGTCAAGCGAAGCCTCTTGCAGGAGCGCGCGTCTGCACAGGACATCGCCACGACGCTCGCCGAGATGAAGGCGATCCGCGTCTCGACGCGCCGCCCGGGGACATTGGTCATCGGCGCCGACTCGACGCTTGCCTGCGAGGGCAGGCTCTACGACAAGCCCGCCGACCTTGCCGCGGCGCGCGCTCAACTGAAGGCGCTCGCCGGCCGCATGCACGAGCTCGTTTCGTCGGTCGTGGTGGCCAAGAACGGCGCGCGGCTGTGGCATGCGACCGACGTCGGCCGTCTCACCATGCGGCCGTTCGACGAATCCTTCCTCGATTCCTACCTGGCGCGTGCCGGTACGGCGGTGTGCACCTCGGTCGGCGCCTATCAGCTCGAAGGTCTGGGCGCGCATCTGTTCAACCGTGTCGAAGGCGACTATTTCACCATCCTCGGTCTGCCCTTGCTGCCGCTGCTGGTGTTCCTGGCCGAGCACGGGATCGGTCTGGAGAGCGTGGCATGAACGCCTACGACAATCTGGTGCGGGAGGCCGCCGGCCGGCCGTTTGCCGCCATCGTCGGCTGGCCGGTCGAGCATTCGCGCTCGCCAGCCCTGCATGGCTTCTGGTTGAAGCAACACGGCATTGCCGGCCACTACGGCCGCCTGCCGGTCGAGCCCAACCGCGCCGCACTCGAAGAACTGGTGGCTTTCCTGCGACGCACGCCCAACGCGCGCGGCTGCAACCTCACCCTGCCGCACAAGATCGGCATCATGCCGTTGCTCGACTACATCGACCCCGCGGCGGCGCGCATCGGCGCGGTCAATACGGTGATCAAGCGGGCCGACGGCACGCTGGAGGGGCACAACAGCGACGCTTTCGGCTTCCTGACGGCGTTACGTCATGGCGCGCCGCGATGGAACGCCAAGGCCGGACCGGTCGTCGTGCTGGGCGCCGGCGGCGCGGCGCGCGCCATCGTCGCATCGTTGGTCGAAGCGGGCGTGCCCGAGCTGCGCCTGCTGAACCGCACCCGCAGCGCCGCAGTCGACCTCGGCGTTGCCTTCACACCCCTCGATGGCCGGCGGATCGTGGTCGACGGATGGGATGGCCGGGCGCGGGCGCTCACCGAGGCGACGCTGCTGGTCAACACCACCTCGCTCGGCATGAAGGGCCAACCTGCGCTCGACCTCGACCTCGCGCGTCTGCCGCGCAGCGCGGCGGTCAACGACATCGTCTCTGTGCCGCTGGAGACCGCGCTGTTGGCCGCCGCCCGCGCCCGCGGCCATGTCTGCGTCGATGGACTCGGCATGCTGCTGCATCAGGGCCGTCTCGGCTTCGAAGCCTGGTTCGGGGCCGAGGTCGAGGTCAGCGCCGAGCAGCGGCGGGCGGTCGCGGCCGACCTGGGAGCCTGAGAGTGGTCGGTACGTGAAGCTCGTCCTGACGGCGTTCCTGCCGTTCGCGCTGGGTTATTTCCTGAGCTTCCTGTTCCGCTCGCTGAACGCCATCGTGGCGCCGGTGCTGCGCAGCGAGCTCGGGCTCGATGACAGCGCTATCGGCGTCATCACGTCGACATATCTCGCGGCTTTCGCCCTTGCCCAGCTTCCCGCCGGCGTGGCGCTCGACCGTTACGGGCCGCGCCTCGTCGCGGCGACGATGTTGCTGGTCGCCGCCCTGGGGGCGATCGTATTCGGCCTCGGCCGCGATTCGATCACGCTCAGCATCGGCCGGGCGCTGATCGGGCTCGGCGTGTCGGTGGCGTTGATGTCGGGTTTCAAGGCCAACGTTCTCTACTGGCCGATCTCTCGTCTGCCGCTGGTCAACGGCTTCATGATGACGTTCGGCGGCCTGGGCGCGGCCATGGCGACGCGCCCGGCGCAATGGCTGCTGGTCGATCACGACTGGCGCCACGTCTTCTTCGGCCTGGCCGCCGTCACGGTCGCCGTCGCGCTCTATCAGATCGTTGGTGCGCCGGGCGAGGCAAAGGCCGGCCGCGGCCGGCTGAGTGACGAGATCCGCGGCTTGATCGGTATCGTGCGCACGCCGCTGTTTTGGCGCGCCGGCCTGGCGCCGACGCTCTCGTTCGGCATCTGGGTCGCCTACACGAGCTTCTGGATGGCGGGCTGGCTGCGCGACGCGGCATCGCTCGACGAGCCTTCGGTCGGCACCGCATTGTTCGTGGTCTCGCTGGCCATCGTGCCGGGCTATTTCTTCAGTGGGCTGATCGTCGATCTGCTGCAGCGCGGCGGCGTGCGCGGCGGTCAGGTATTGCTGACGTTTGCCGTGCTGTTCCTGGCAATCCATCTTGCCGTCGTGGTGGCGCCGGCCATCCCGCCCGTCTTGCTGTGGTTCGCCTACGTCGCATCGGGCGGCACCATGGCCGTGAGCTTCGCCTTGATCACCCGCACCTTCGCCCCGGCGCTGGCCGGCCGCGTCAACACCACGCTGAACCTCGTCTGCATGCTGCTCGCTTTCGCGGCGCAGGCGACGATCGGTCCAACCTTGGCGTGGCTGGAAGCGGCATTCGGCCTGGCGCGCGCCGAGGCGCACCAGGCGGTGATCCTGGCGCTGCTCGTCCTTCAGATCGCGGCCTGGGCGTGGTTCGCGACCAGCCAGGCGGCGCGCCGCCTCGCCTGAAGGTGCGTTACTGGTTCATCGAACCGAAGAAGTCCTGGTTGGTCTTCGCCGTGCGCAGCTTGTCGAGCAGGAACTCGATGGCGTCGACCGCGCCCATCGGCATCAGGATGCGGCGCAGCACCCACATCTTCGACAGTGTCGCACGATCGACCAGCAGCTCTTCCTTGCGGGTGCCCGACTTGGTGATGTCGATGGCCGGGAAGGTGCGCTTGTCGGCGACCTTGCGGTCGAGGATGATTTCGGAGTTACCGGTGCCCTTGAACTCCTCGAAGATCACCTCGTCCATGCGGCTGCCGGTGTCGATCAGCGCCGTGGCGATGATGGTGAGCGAACCGCCTTCCTCGATGTTGCGCGCCGCGCCGAAGAAGCGTTTCGGCCGCTGCAGGGCGTTGGCGTCGACGCCGCCGGTCAGCACCTTGCCCGAACTCGGCACCACGGTGTTGTAGGCACGGCCCAGTCGCGTGATCGAGTCGAGCAGGATCACCACGTCCTTCTTGTGCTCGACCAGGCGCTTGGCCTTCTCGATCACCATCTCGGCGACGGCGACGTGGCGGCTCGCCGGCTCGTCGAAGGTCGAGCTCACGACCTCGCCCTTCACCGTGCGCTGCATGTCGGTCACTTCCTCGGGCCGCTCGTCGACCAGCAGCACCATGAGGTAGACCTCGGGGTTGTTGGCGGTGATGGCGTGCGCAATGTTCTGCATCAGCACCGTCTTGCCGGTGCGTGGCGGCGACACGATCAGGGCGCGCTGGCCCTTGCCGATCGGCGCGATCAGGTCGATCACGCGGGTCGAGATGTCGAGCTGTTGCTGCGGTGTCGACGTGGCCTTCTTGGTGAGCGTGCCGGTACGTCGGGCGGTGCTGACGCGGCCCGACGAGGTGGCGCGCGAGCTCGCATGCTCCTCGGCGGCGGTCGGCGCCATGACGCCGGCGCCTTCCATCTCGAGCTTCAGCTTCTCGTCGGGATAGAGCGGCGTGAGCGAATCGAAATTGATGCGATGACGCAACGCTTCGGGATCGTCGAAATTGATCTTGTTGATCTGCACCAGGGCGAAGTAGCGCTCGCCTTCCTTGGGCGCGCGGATCTCGCCTTCGACGGTGTCTCCCGTGCGCAGGCCGAAGCGGCGCACCTGGGTCGGGCTCACGTAGATGTCGTCGGCGCCGGGCAGATAGTTGGCTTCCATCGAGCGCAGGTAGCCGAAGCCGTCGGGCAGCACCTCGATGGTGCCGGTGCCGAAGATCGCCTGGTCGGCGGCGGCGAGCTTCTGCAGGATGGCGAACATCAGTTCCTGGCGGCGCATCATCGCCGCGCCTTCGACGCCCTGCTCCTCGGCAAAAGCCAGCAGCTCGGGCGGTTTCTTCATCTTGAGGTCTTGGAGGTTCATGTTTCTTCAGTCTGGGGTGGGTGATGACGCACGCGCCACGGCCGCAAGCTGCGGTCCTGTGAAATTGCGCTGTGACGTTCTGGGTGGGCCCCGTCGATCACCGCCGGGGAGGCGGCGCCAGGGGCCCTGAGGTGGCGGCTTTTTACAGGGGCGGGGGACGCCTGTCAAAGGCGTCGTGAGGCAGCAGGTATGGCCAGAATCCTCATCCTCGACGCCATGGGCGTGCTCTACCAGGCCGGCGACGACGTCGCCGAGCTATTGGTGCCGTTCGTGCAGCGTCACGGCCGTGCCGACTTGTCGGCCGCGGCGATAGACCTCGCCTATACCGAGGCGAGCCTAGGCAAGGTCGCGCCCGATGCCTTCTGGCGCAGCCTCGGTGTCGATCCCAGCCTGGAGGACGACTATCTCGCCGGCCATCGGTTGATCGACGGCACGCTCGAGGTTCTGCCCGAACTCAAAAGGCGCTTCGGGCGGCTGGCCTGTCTATCGAACGACATCGGCCCCTGGTCGCGTAAGCTCAGGCAACGATTCGGGCTGGAACGCTGGATCGAGGAATGGTTCATCAGCGGCGACCTCGGCCTGCGCAAACCCGATGCCGCCATCTACCTCCGAGCCTTGCGGCAGCTCGGTGCGGATGCTTCAGACGTGGTGTTCGTCGACGATCGACCGAGAAACCTCGATGCCGCGCTACGGCTCGGCATTCAAACCATGCTGCTCGACGGCGCGGGCAGCGCCCCTGCTTCAAGTCACCGCGCGATCGGCAGTCTGACGGACCTGCTTTAACCGTCGCGTCGCGCCTCAGGACTGCACGTCCGCCAGCATCTCGGCATAGCGGAAAATCTCGGTGTGATCAGCCGAGGCGCCGAGCTTGCCGCTGGCATCGGCCCAGTAGGCCACCGTTTGCTTCAGCATCGGCATGTTGAGATCGAGATGGGCCGCCACCTCGGCCGCCGTGCGCAAATCCTTGGCCATCAGTCCGGTGGTGAAGCCGGCGGCGAAGGTGCGCGGCACGACGAACTGACGGCCCTTGACCTCGGTGGCGTTGCTCTTGCCGGTCGAGCTGTTGAAGACATCGACCATGGTGCCGGGATCGAGGCCAAAGGCCTCGCCCACGACCAGGGCTTCGCACATCGCCACCAAGCCCGACGCCGACAAGTAGTTGTTGAGCGCCTTCAGCGCGTGGCCGGCGCCGGCCGGGCCGCACAAGGTGATCGTCTTGCCCATGGCAGCGAAAGCCGGCCGGGCGCGTTCGAGATCGGCCATGGCGCCACCGACCATGATGCTGAGCGAACCGTCGACCGCTCGCTTGACGCCACCCGACACCGGGGCATCGAGCAGCGCCACGCCGAGCGCGGCGAGATCGCGCGCGAGTTTCTGCGTGTCGACCGGGTTCGACGAGCTCATGTCGATCACCAGTGCACCCGTGGCCAAGCCCTCGCGCGCCGCCTCGCGGCCCTCGAGCAGCGCCTGCCGCACGGCCTTGCCGTCCGGCAGCATGGTGACCACCGCGTCGGCGCCTTGCGCGGCGGCCTTGGCCGAGGCAGTCGCCAAAGCCGACGGATGGGCGCCGACGAAATCCGACATCGCCTTCTGCGAAAGATCGTAGAGCCGCAGCGTGAAGCCCGCCTCGACCAAGCGTGCCGCCATCGGCCGGCCCATCATGCCGAGCCCGATGAAGGCGATGGTGGCGGGTGGTGCGAGGGTCGTCATGGGCGGGGCTCCGAAGTCAGGTCGTAATCGTAGAACGGCAGTGTGCGGCCGGGGATGGCGTCGGACGGCTCGTTGCTGCGAAAGCGCGCGCCCATGTGCTCGTAGAAGGCGGCAGCGTTGGGGTCGGCCAGGATGGTCATGCGGCCGGCGCCCAGACGGCGCGCCAAGTCGGTGGCCGCCGCGAACAGCGCGCGGCCGGCGCCGCTGCCAATGGCCGGCGGATCGACGAACAGTTGATGCAGGTCGGCGATCGCGCCTTCGGGATGCACAGAGGCCGTGCCGAGCAGACGGCCGGCATCGTCGACGGCGACGAGCACCAGTCCCGCCGCGATGTCGTTCTCGCTCACGGCGAGAGCGGCGGCGGAAAGCGCCATGAACGCCGCGTCGTATCCCCAGTGCGCCTTCGACCGCACGCACAGGGCGGTGAGGCTTGCGCCTTCGCCCAGGCGTGCCGGTCGAATGGTCGCCATCGCTCAGACGCCCCGCTCCTTGAACACCTCGCGCGCCGTCTTGAAAGCGTCGAGGCAGGCCGGAATGCCGCAATAGATGCCGACCTGCAGGAAGATCTCCTTGATCTCGTCCTTGCTCAGCCCGTTGTTCAGCGCGCCGTTGACGTGGAGCCTGAGTTCCGGTCCACGGTTCAGCGCCGCCAGCATGGCGAGGTTCAGCATCGAGCGCGTCTTTCGAGGCAGGCCCGGCCGCGTCCAGACATAGCCCCAGGCATACTCCGTGGTCATGTCCTGAAACGACATCATGAAATCGTCGGCGCCCGCCAGCGAGCTGTCGACATAGCCTGCGCCCAGCACGGCTTTACGCACCTTCATGCCGGCGTCGTAGAGGCGCTTGTTGCGCGGATTGGGCTTGGCTTTGCTGTTCCTGGCCTTGGCCATCTGTCACTCCTCCGGTTCGAGAACCGGCGGAGCCTATCAAGCCTCGCGATCAGACCGCCAGATGCTTGGCCTGCTGTGCGGTCGCGGCAACGTTCAACCCTTTGGCGCGCGCCCGCTGACCGAGTTCGGCAATGGTGATCTTGTCGAGCTCGGCCATCATGCCGACGCGCAGCTCCTCCCACATCGGCCATACCACCTCGTGGGCGAGCGGCGAGCCGATCGAAGGGTCCGTGGGCTCGGTTTCGGCCTCCAGGCGGCGCACGACGCGCACGATCTCGCCCAAGGTGATCTGCCCCTCCTCGCGACCCAACCGATAGCCGCCACGTGGTCCGCGCTTGCCCGACAGGATGCCGGCGCGGACCAGGTGCTGCAGGACCTGCTCGAGATAGCGCTTGGGAATGCGTTGGCGCTCGGTGATGTCGCCGCTGCGCACCGGATGGTCGCCGACATAGATCGCCACATCGAGCACCGCTTCGATGGCGAACATGGTCTTCTTGCTGAGCCGAGGCATCGCTACGCTTCCCCCTACGCGCTTTTGGTCGCCCCCGGTGCAACACCGGTCGAGCCGAAGCCGCCGGCGCCGCGCGCCGTACGGTCCAGCTCGCCGACTTCACGCCACATCGCCCGCGCATGCCGCGCCACCACGAGCTGAGCAATTCGCATGCCACGGCTGATACGGAACGGTTCTTTGGACAGATTGACCAGGATGACGCCGATCTCGCCGCGATAGTCGGCGTCGATGGTGCCCGGCGCATTGACGAGCGTAACGCCGTTCTTGGCCGCCAAGCCCGAGCGCGGTCGCACCTGGGCTTCGAAGCCCACCGGCAGAGCGATGGCGATGCCGGTCGGCACGATCCGCCGCTCCAGCGACCCGAGTTCGATGTCGCCATCGATCGCCGCCAGAAGATCGGCACCGGCGGCGGCAGCCGTGGCGTAATCGGGCAACGGCAAATCGCGCGCGTGCGCCAGGCGCACGACCTCGACTTCCACGGTCTCGACGCCTTTCACTCCGCTGCCTCTGCTTTGGTTGGCTGGCTGAAATGCAGCGCGACTCGGCCGGCCAGCCGCATCGCGACATCGTCCTTGGACAAGGTCGGCCAGCTCTCGACCCCAGCCGCGCTGATCAGGTGGACGGTGTTGCGCTCGCCGCCGAACGTGCCGCTGGCCGGCGACACGTCGTTGGCCACGATCCAATCGCAGCCTTTGCGTCGACGCTTGTCGATGGCGTTGGCGACCAAGTTCTCGGTCTCGGCGGCAAAGCCCACCACCAGCGCCGGCCGCTGCGGGCCGGGTTTGGCGAGAGTGGCGAGAATGTCGGGATTGAGCGCCAGCTCGAGCGTGGGCGGCGAGGCGCCGGCTTTCTTCTTGAGCTTGGCCGCCGTCGGACGCGCCGCCTTCCAGTCGGCGACGGCGGCGGCACAGACGGCGATGTCGATCCGGCCCGCAGCCAAGCAAGCCGCCAGCATCTGGTCGGCCGAGTCGACCCGTACGGTGCGCAGGCCGGGCGGATCGCCGAGCGCCACCGGCCCGCTGACCAAGGTCACCTGGGCACCCAGTGCCGCCAGCGCCGAGGCGATGGCGTGGCCCTGCTTGCCCGAGGAGTGATTGGAGATGTAGCGCACCGGATCGATCGCTTCGCGTGTCGGGCCGGAGGTCACGACGGCACGCTTGCCGGCGAGTGGCTGCTCGCGCGGCACCAGCACGCTTTCGATGGCGCTTAGGATCTCGGCCGGCTCCGACATGCGGCCCGGCCCGAACTCGTTGCATGCCATGGCGCCGTCGTTGGGGCCGACGAAGTGCACGCCGCGCCGCCGCAGGGTCTCGACATTGGCGACGGTGGCGGCGTGGGTCCACATGCGCACGTTCATGGCGGGCGCCACCAGCACCGGCTTGTCGGTGGCGAGCAGCACGGTGGCGGCGAGGTCGTCGGCGAGGCCGGCGGCCATGCGGGCCAACAGGTCGGCGGTCGCCGGCGCCATGACCAGGAGATCGGCATCGCGCGACAGCTGGATGTGGCCCATCTCGCTTTCGTCGGTGAGGGAGAACATGTCGCTGTAGACGCGATCCTCGCTCAGCGCCTGCAGCGACAATGGCGTGACGAACTTGGCGCCGGCTTCGGTGAGCACGCAGCGCACCGACGCACCTCGTTCACGCAAACGCCGAATCAGCTCGAGCGACTTGAAAGCCGCGATGCCGCCCGAGACGATCAGCAGGATTCGCTTGCCGGTGAGCATGGCGCTCAGACTATCACAACGCCCGGCTGGCGAAAGTATAGAGCCCGGTCGACAGCAACGCCCAAAACACGGCCAGACGGAACTGTTCGACCGACAGGCGCAGCCGGATCTGCTGGCCGACCCACATGCCGGCCAGCGCCGGCACGACGGCACCGGCCGACACCAGAGCGCGTGGTCCGTCCAGCAGGCCGAAATTCAACAATGAGACGGTGAGCGTGAGCGAGGTCGCACACAGCACGACGCCGAGCGTCTGCACCAGTTCCGACGGCTTGATGTCCAGCCCCTGCAGGTAGGGCATCAGCGGAATGATCGGGACTCCGACCACGCCTGCGACGAAGCCCGACGTGGCGCCGATCACCGGCGCCAGCGGCTTCTCCAGGTCGGCATGGATGTGCAGGCGAATGCGCAGCAGACCGAGCCCGCTGTAGACGACCAGCACGGTCGCCAGCACGATGAAGGCCCAGTTCGGTCCCTTCTGGCCGACCAGCCACATGGTGAGATAAAGCGTCGCGACCAACGGCAGGATGAGCGGCCACTGCCGCCGCACGATGGTCCGGAAGTTGCCGCCGACCGCCGCCTGCCAGATGTTGGTGAAGATGGTCGGCAACGCAATCATGGCGATCGCCTCAGTGAGCGGCAGCACCAGGGTCGTGAGCGCAATCACGATGGTCGGCAGGCCGAGCCCGACCAACCCCTTGACCATGCCGGCCAGCAAAAAAACGGCGAGACCGAAGACGATATGATCGGTCGACATCGACCTAGCGCCACCACGCCGCGACGGCGGCGATCAGGGCGAGGATGGCGATGATCTCGGCGGCGCCGGGACGCCAAGTGCGGCCGGCGCGGGGCGGCGCGGCCTCGGCGCGCTCGGCCCTGCGCCGTTCGTGCT
Source organism: Alphaproteobacteria bacterium (assembly GCA_016870055.1). Lineage (GTDB taxonomy): Bacteria > Pseudomonadota > Alphaproteobacteria > Reyranellales > Reyranellaceae > Reyranella. The sequence goes on from VGCQ01000001.1 coordinate 66,804, forward strand.
CGGCCACGACGTGCAAGCTGTCGATCAGCCGCGGCAGGCGGCGCAGGCCGTGCGCCACATCCTGCGCGGCGCGGCCGAGTGTGGCGCGCGGCCCGAAATGGCTTTGCATCCACTCCTCGATCAACGGCCGCGCCAGCTCCCAGATGTTGACCTTGGGGTTCAGTCGCGTGCCCATGCCCTCGGCCATCAGCATGGTCTTCTGCAAGAGCAGGAGCTGCGGCTGCACCGTCATCTCGAATTGCTCGGTGACGCGCAGCAGCTGGGCGAGCAGACGGGCGATCGAGATCTCGTGGCTGGGCTTGCCGAAGATCGGCTCGCCGATCGAGCGGCAGGCCTGGGCGAAAACCTCGCGCGGCTGGTCGGGCGGCACGTAGCCGGCGCGGAACTGCACCTCGGCCACGGTGCGATAGTCGCGGCGCAGGAAAGCGACCAGGAGCTCGGCGAGATAGCCGCGTGTATCCTCGTCGAGGCGGCCCATGATGCCGAAATCGACCGGCACGATATGGCCGTCGCGGTCGACGAAGGCGTTGCCGCCGTGCATGTCGGCGTGGAAGAAGCCGTCGCGGAACACCTGATAGAAGAACGCCTCGGCGCACTTCTTCATGACGACGTCGGGATCGTGACCGGCCGCGACGATGGCGTCGCGATCGCCGATCGGCGTGCCGTCGATGCGTTCCAGCGTCAGCACGCGCTCGGCGGTGCGATCCCAGTCGATGGTCGGCGCGCGATAGCCCGGATCGTCGGCGAAGTTCTCGCCCAGCTCCTCGGCGGCCGCGGCCTCCATGCGCAGATCCATCTCGATGCGCACGACGTCGGCGAAGGCGCGCACCGAATCGACCGGCTTCAGGCGGCGGAAGCGCGGCTCGGTGCGTTCGACCAGCTCGGCGATCCAGTAGAAGAGGTCGAGATCGCGCTCGAAAGCTTTCTCGATGCCCGGCCGCAGCACCTTGACCGCGACCTGGCGGCCGTCGGTGGTGACGGCGAAATGGACCTGGGCGATCGACGCGGCGGCGACCGGCGCGTCCTCGAAACTGGCGAATAGCGCATCGACCGGCTGGCCAAGCTCGGCCGCGACGATGCGGCGCGCCTCGGCGCCGGGAAACGCCGGCAGGTGATCCTGCAGCCGGGCCAGGTCGAGCGCGACCTGCTCGCTCAGGAGATCGGCGCGGGTCGACAGCGCCTGGCCGAGCTTGATGAAGGACGGGCCCATCTCCTGCAGCGCCGCGGTCAGCCGTTCGCCCGGCCGGCGCGGATCTCGACGGCGGGCAAACAGGCGGGCCCAGGCGACCAGAGCCGGCGCGATGCCCAGCGTCTCCAGCGGGAACAAGGCGTCGTGCCGCGCCAGGCTGAGCGCGATACGCAGCAGCCGCCAGGTGTTGCGGAGGGCGCGCAGCATGTGGCTAGACGCGCCAGCCCGAATGCAAGGCGACGACCCCCAACGTCATGTCGCGCCAACCGACATTGGCGAAGCCCGCCGCGCGCATGCGGCGGGCAAGCTCACGCTGCGATGGGAAGCGCCGGATGCTCTCGTGCAGATAGCGATAGGAATCGGCGTCGCGCGCCACCAGACGACCCATCAGAGGCAGCGCGCGGCTGGAGTAGGCATCGTAGATCCGGCCGAGGGACGCCGACGTCACTTTGCTGAACTCGAGACAGTAGAAGCGACCGCCCGGCTTCAGCACGCGATACGCCTCGCGCAACGCCTGATCGATGTCGGTGACGTTGCGCAGTCCGAAGGCGATGGTGTGGCCGTCGAACCAACGGTCGGGAAACGGCAATGCCTCGGCGTCACCGGTCGTCCAGGTCAAGCCCTTCAGCAGCCCGCGATCGGCGGCGCGATCGCGACCGACCTCGAGCATGGCCGGATTGATGTCGCACACCGTGACGTCCGGCTGGTCTCCCTGGCGGCGCACAATGCGGAAGGCGATGTCGCCGGTGCCGCCGGCCACGTCGAGAAAGCGCTCACCCGGCCGGGGATTCAGGACATCGACCAGGGCGTTCTTCCAGAGCCGATGGACGCCACCCGACATCAGGTCGTTCATCAGGTCGTAGCGCGGCGCCACGCTCTCGAAGACATGGCGGACAAGCCCCGCCTTCTCGGCCGCCGGCACGTCGCGATAGCCGAACGATGCCTGTTCAGGCGTCGGCGGCGCGCTAGGATCGGGCGGGTTGGCCGATTGGCGTGTCATGGGCCCCCGCAACCTAGAGGAATCGCCATGATGCTGAAAGACCGCGTCCTGCTGATCACCAACGTCGACAAGTTCGCCGGCCACGGCACGACCAGGGTGGCGCTGGCCGAGGGCGCCACCGTGCTGGCCCACGATCCGGGCTTCGAGGCACCGAGCGCGCGGCGCAAGTACGAGGCGGCGTTCCCCGGCGCGCACGCGCTGTCGGCCGTCGAACCCGCGACCCTGGTCGAGCTGGCGCTGAAGCGGCACGGCCATATCGACGCCCTGGTCAACAACGATGCCTACCCCGCTCTGCGCGCGCCGCTCGGCGAGGCGCGCCTGGAGGACTACCGCGCCGCGCTCGAAGCCATGGCGGTGGCGCCGTTCCGGCTCGCGCAGCTCGTGGCGCCGTCGATGCGCAAGCGCAAGTCGGGCCGCATCGTGTTCGTGTCGTCGGCCGCGCCATTGCGTGGCATCGCCAACTACGCGCCTTACGTTTCGGCGCGTGCCGCCGCCAACGGGCTCGTCTCCTCGCTCGCCAAGGAGTTGGGCCGCGACGGCATCACGGTCAACGCCGTGGGTTCAAACTACGTGGAAAATCCGGATTACTTTCCGCCGGCGCTGCTCGCCAATCGCGAGGCGATGGCCAAGATGACGGCGCAGATTCCGCTGGGCAGGTTGGGCAAGCCGGAGGAATTGGGAGCCGCCGTCTGCTTTCTCTGTTCGGACGCCGCTGGATTCATCACCGGTCACGTTCTTCCGCATGCCGGCGGTTGGGCGTGACGCCGTCAAAGGCGCATGTCACTATGATCACAAGTAAGCGCTGCGCACGGCGACCGCAGCGCAGCGGCCAGGGAGGATGACGGAAAGAGGCTGGCATAGTGCCGGCGCGTCGCTCTTTGGCCAACCCCGGTCCGAGGACGGCGTATGGGAAGACAGATCGTCCACCGCCTGCTGGTCTCGTTCCCCGCGTTGCTCGGGGTGCTGTTCCTGTGCTTCTGCCTGCTGCAGGTCGTGCCGGCCGATCCGGCGATGATCATCGCCGGCCCCGATGCCAAGGCAGAAACCATCGCCGCCATCCGCAGCGAACTCGGCCTCGATCGCCCCATCCCTGTCCAGTTCATCGAATACATCGGCCGCGTGCTGCGCGGCGATCTCGGTCGCTCGATCATCTCCAACAAGATGGTGAGCGAGGAGCTGGCGCTGACCATCGGCCCGACCGTCGAGCTGATGCTCGGCGCCATGCTGATCGCCGTGCCGTGCGGTCTGGCGCTGGGCACGCTCGCCGCCGTGCGCCGCGGCAGCATCACCGACCGCATCATCATGGCCTTCTCGGTCGCCGGCGTTTCGATGCCGGTGTTCTTCATCGGCCTGATCCTGATCCAGTATGTCGGCTTCAAGTGGGCGATGCTGCCCTTCACCGGCCGCACTGGGCCGGTCTGGGACGGCGGCCTGCCCAGCCTGATCCTGCCGGCGGTGACGCTGGGTGCCGTGCTGATTGGCCCGATCGCCCGGCTGACGCGCACCGCCGTGCTGGAGGTGCTGGGTGCCGACTTCGTGCGCACCGCGCGCGCCAAGGGCCTGCGCGAGACGGTGGTGATCATCCATCACGCCCTGCGCAACGCACTGATCCCGGTGGTGACCCTGATCGGCCTGCAGGCCGCCTTCCTGCTGGGCGGCGCGGTGGTGACCGAGACCATGTTCTCCTGGCCGGGCGTTGGCCGCCTGGCGGTCGGCGCCATCGTGTCGAGCGATTTCCCGACGGCGCAAGGCGCCATCATGATTCTCGCCATCGCCTTCCTGTCGATCAACCTCCTGGTCGACGTGCTTTACGTCTACCTCGATCCCAGGGTCCAACGGTCATGAGCGTCGAAGCCGTCAACGCACCCGCCTTGGTCGAGGACAGCGGGGCGCTTGCCCGCTCGGGCGTGCTGCGCCGGCTGGCGCGCGACAAGGTGGCGGTCGCCGCCGCCAGCGTGCTCTCCGTGATCGTCCTCGCCGCGGCCTTCGCGCCGCTGGTAGCCCCCTACGATCCCTACCTCACCGATCTCACCAAGGTGATGCAGCCGCCCAGCGCCGAGCATTGGTTCGGCACCGACAACACCGGGCGCGACATCTTGAGCCGAATCATCTACGGCGCACGCAATACCCTGATGTTGGGCTTGGTCGGCGTCATCGTCGGCGGTTTCGCGGGCGGTGTGCTGGGCATCCTGGCGGCGTTCTATCCGGGCCTCGACGGTTGGATCATGCGTTTGGTCGACGTCATGCTGGCCTTCCCTGCGATCCTGATCGGGCTCGCCGTGGCGGCGGTAGCCGGCGCCGGCCTCGGCGCCGTGGTGATCGCACTGGTGGTGGCGACCGTGCCCGACGTCGCCCGCGTGGCGCGAGGCGCGGCGGTCGGCGTGATGGGCCAGGAGTTCATGGAGGCCGGTCGTGCCGTCGGCGTGTCGGATCGCACCCTGATCTGGCGCTACCTGACGCTGAACTGCATCTCGACCATCTTCGTGTTCCTGACGCTGCGCTTCGGCCAGATCATCCTGATCGGCTCGGCGCTCGGCTTCCTCGGCATGGGCGCCCAGCCGCCGACCGCCGAACTGGGCATGATGGCGGCGCAAGGCCGCGACTTCCTGTTCATGGCGCCGCACATCGCGACGATCCCGAGCTTCGCGATCTTCGTCATCGTGCTGGCCGCCAACCTTCTGGGCGACGCATTGCGCGACGTCCTCGACCCGAGGCTGCAACAATGATCAGGGCCTTTCTGAGCGTAGCGGTCGCGTTGAGTCTGGCAACACCTGCCACGGCGCAGACCCTGAACATGATGAAGTCGATCGACGCGCCGCACTACGACGCGCAGCGCACGACCTGGGGTCCGACCTCCGACATCGTCAACATGTTCCAGGACACGCTGGTGGCGCTCGACTGGGATGGCCGGACGCCGATCCCCTACCTCGCCAAGTCGTGGACCGTCAGCCCCGACGGCAAGCTCTACACCTTCAAGCTGCGCGACGACGTGCAGTTCTGCAGCGGCAAGAAGTTCACCGCCGACGACGTGATCTATTCGTTCAAGCGTTTGACCAGTCCCGAAATCAAAGGCCCGTTCGCCTGGCGCGCCGGCACCATCAAAGACCTGCGCGCACCCGATCCCTACACCGTCGAGTACGAGCTGGCCGAGCCGTTCTCCGAGCTCCTGCTGCAGCTCACCATGTTCACCAACGCCATCCACAACAAGGAGAGCGTCGAGGCGCTGGGCAAGGACTATGGCGTCAAGGGCGCCGACGGCACCGGCCCGTGGTGCTTCGAGTCCTGGCAACCGCGCACCCAGATCGTGCTGCGCCGCCACGATGCCTACAAATGGGGCCCCTCCATGTACAAGAACAAGGGCCCGGTCAACTTCGAGCGGCTGGTCATCAAGATCGTGCCGGAGGATTCCAGCCGTGTCGCCGCCATGATGGCCGGCCAGTTCGATGTCACGCACCAGTTCCCGGCGCAGTTCATCGCCCAGGCCAAGGCCGCGCCGATGCTCACTGTCACCGACGCCAAGCCCAACTTCCAGCTTCTCTATTTCGGCTTCAAGACGACGCGACCGATGGTTGCCGACAAGCGGGTGCGCGAAGCCATGTCGATCGCCATCGATCGCGCCGCCATCGCCAAGGGCATCCTTCTCGGCAACGCCGACCCTGCCTTCACCATCGTCGACAACGAGGCGCTCGACTACGATCCCAAGACGGCCGGCATCGTCAAGGAGGACCTCGAGCGCGCCAAGAAGCTGCTCGACGAGGCGGGCTGGAAGCCTGGCGCCGACGGCGTGCGCGAGAAGGACGGCGTGAAGCTGCAGCCCAAGGTCTACTACACACAGGCCGGCAACACGCCGCGCGTCGCCGAGGCGATCCAGGGCTACCTGCGCCGCATCGGCGTGCAATGGCAGCTCCAGCCATGGGACTCGACCATCGCCGCCGCCAAGATGGCCGAGCAGGACTATGAGATCTGGTCGGTCACCGTGCCGTATCTGTCGGCCGGCGACCTGATGAACATCTACTTCGACTCCAGAAACATCCCGACGCCCAACCGCATGAACTGGAAGGACGCCGAGACCGACGAATGGCTGCGGCTGGGCCGCGCCGCGCTGACGCCGGCCGATCGCGCCAAGTACTACGCCCTGGTGCAGCAGAAAGCGATGACGGAACACCTGTGGATGCCGGTGCTCAACATCAACATGCACCAGGTCGCCAACAAGAAGTTGAAGGGCATGCGCCCGCACATGATCTATCAGAATACCTTCTACAAGGGGCTCGATGCCTCCTTCTGAAGGGCACGGGGAACAGCAAGCGAGGAAACGAAAATGCGTAACTTGTTTGTAGGCGTGGCGGCGTTGCTGGGCATGACGACGGCCGCATCGATGGCGGAGGCGCAGACCCTGCGCATGATGAAGTCGCTCGATGCGCCGCACTACGACGGCCAGCGCACGACCTGGTCGCCGACCTCCGATATCGTCAACATGTTCCAGGACACGCTGGTTGCCATGGACTGGGACGGCAAGACGCCGATCCCCTATCTCGCCAAGTCGTGGACGGTGAGGCCCGACGGCAAGCTCTACACCTTCAAGCTGCGCGACGACGTGCAGTTCTGCAGCGGCAAGAAGTTCACCGCCGACGATGTCGTCTATTCGATCAAGCGGCTGGTCAGCCCCGAGCTCAAGGCGCCACTCGCCTGGCGCGCCGGCAACCTCAAGGACATCCGCGCCACCGACCCCTACACCGTCGAGTACGAGCTCAACGAGCCCTACGCCGACCTGTTGCTCAACATGACCATGTTCACCATGTCGATCCACAACAAGGAGAGCGTCGAGACGCTGGGCAAGGACTACGGCACCAAGGCGGCGGACGGCACCGGCCCGTGGTGCTTCGAATCGTGGCAGCCGCGCACCGAGATCGTGCTGAAGCGCCACGACGCCTACAAGTGGGGGCCGTCGATGTATCAGAACAAGGGCCCGGTGAAGTTCGAGAGGCTGTCGATCAAGATCGTGCCGGAGGATGCCAGCCGCGTCGCCGCCATGCTGGGCGGTCAGTTCGACGTCACGCACCAGATCCCGCTGCAGTTCATCGACCAAGTCAGGGCCTCGCCCAACCTCAATGTCCAGGAGGCCAAGCCGAACTTCCAGCTCATGTACTACGGCTACAAGGCCAACCGGCCGATGGTCTCGGACAAGCGCGTGCGCGAGGCGATGAACATCGCCATCAACCGCGCCGACATCGTCAAGGGCATCATGCTGGGCCAGGCCGAGCCGGCCTACACCTTCATCGACCCCAAGGCGCTCGACTTTGCCGATTCGACGAAGGGTGTCATCAAGGAGGATATCGAGCGCGCCAAGAAGCTGCTCGACGAGGCCGGCTGGAAGGTCGGCGCCGACGGCATCCGCGAGAAGGACGGGGTGAAGCTCGCGCCCAAGGTCTATTTCACCCAGGTCGCCTATTTCGGCCGCGTGTCGGAGGCGATCCAGGGTTACATGCGCAGGATCGGCATCGACTGGAAGGTGCAAGGCTTCGACTCGACCATCGCCTTCTCGAAGATGAGCGAGCAGGACTACGAGCTGTGGACGGTCACCTTCCCGTACATGTCGGCCGGCGACCTGCTGAACTTTTACTTCGATTCCAAGAACATCCCGGCGCCCAACCGGATGAACTGGAACGACCCGCAGACCGACGAGTTTCTGAAGAAAGGCAAGGCGGCGCTGACCGAAGCCGACCGCGCCAAGTACTACGGGCTCGCCCAGCAGCGCGTCACCGAGGAGCACCTCTGGATGCCGGTGATGAACATCGCCATGTACACCACCAGTCTCAAGAAGCTGAAGGGTGTGCGGCCGCACATGCTCTATCA
>VGCQ01000002.1 GCA_016870055.1 Alphaproteobacteria bacterium
GGCCGGCGTACGCATGGCCTACGGTTCCGACCTTTTGGGCGCGTTGGAAGACGAGCAGACGCGCGAGTTCCAGATCCGCGGCGAGGTGATGCCGGCGATCGACGTCATCCGCTCGGCGACCTTGATCGGCGCAGAAGTCGTGCGCCAGGAGGGCACGCTCGGTGTGGTCGAACCCGGCGCCTTCGCCGACCTGCTGGTGGTCGACGGCGATCCGCTCAAGAACCTCGGCCTGTTCAAGGATGGCGGCCCGCACCTCGCCGCCATCATGAAAGGCGGCCGCTTTCACAAGAACGCGCTGTGAGCTCGTGCGCGGACCGCGGACCTCCAGGTCCGCATCAAGATCGTGAGCGGACCCGGAGGTCCGCGGTCCGATGATCGCTCTCCTCCATCGTCGCGCGCGGCGCTGGGCGCTGAACGGCGCGGCGGCGGTCGGGCTCGGCTACATTCTGCTGCCGCTCGTCTTCGTGACGTGGCTGGCCTTCTTCCATCAGGAAATCCCGTCTTTCCCGCCGGAGGGTTACAGCCTGCGCTGGTTCGCGGCGATCCTCGACCAGCGCAAGTTCGTCAGCGGCTTCTCGGTGGGCTTCCAGTTAGCCGCGCTCGCCATGGTGCTCGGCCTGGCGCTCGGCGTGCCCGCTGCCCTCTGCCTGGCGCGACGGAACTTCCGTCTGCGCGGACCACTCGCCAACCTGCTGTTGATGCCGATCATCGTGCCGGGGGTCGTGCTCGGCACCGCGATGTATGTCTTCCACGTCGAAGTCGAGAACGGGCTCGACATGGACGTGATCGGCACCTTCTACGCCCTGGTCGCCGGCCACATCGTGATCGTCATCCCTTGGGTGGTGCGCCTCGTCACGGCGAGCCTGTCGGGCGTCGATCGCGCCACCGAGGAGGCGGCACAGAATCTCGGCGCCAACCCGTGGATCACCTTCTGGCGCATCACGCTGCCCGCCATCCGGCCCGGCATCGTGGCCGGAGCCTTGTTCGCCTTCGTGACCTCGTTCGGCAATCTCGAGATGAGCCTGTTCCTGGTCGGACCCGGCCGCACGACGCTACCGATCGTCATCCTCCAATACCTCGAGTGGAAGATCGATCCGACGATCGCCGCGGTGTCGGTGGTGCAGATCGTGCTGATCGGTACCGCCATGCTGATCACCGATCGCTACGTCAAGCTGGCGCGGGTGGTGTGATATGGCCGACCTCGCGCTCAACGGACTGAGCAAGCACTACGGCGACTTCTACGCCGTGCGCGACGTGTCGCTGGCCATCGCCGACGGCGAATTCCTGGTGCTGCTCGGTCCCTCGGGCTGCGGCAAGACCACGACCTTGCGCATGGTGGCAGGCTTCATCGAGCCGTCGGCTGGCGAGGTTCGGCTGGGCGGCCAGGACGTGACCTTGCTGCCGCCGTGGAAGCGCAATGCCGGCATGGTGTTCCAGAGCTACGCGCTATTCCCGCACATGACGGTGGCGCAGAACGTGGCGTTCGGCCTGGAGATGCGCAAGCTCGGGCGCGTCGACATCGACCAGCGCGTCGAGGAGACGCTGGCGCTGGTGCGTCTCGACGGTTTCGGCGGCCGCCTTCCGCGTCAATTGTCGGGCGGCCAGCAGCAGCGTGTGGCGCTCGCCCGCGCGCTTGCCATCCGGCCCGACGTGCTGCTGCTCGACGAGCCGCTCAGCAACCTCGACGCCAAGCTGCGCCAGGAGGTCCGAATCGAGATCCGCGAACTGCAGCGTCAGCTCGGCCTCACCACCGTCATGGTCACCCACGACCAGGAAGAGGCGCTCACCATGGCCGACCGGCTGGTGGTGATGAACGAGGGCGCGGTGCGCCAAGTCGGCACCCAGCGCGACCTCTACGAGCGACCGGCCGACCGCTTCGTCGCGGGCTTCGTCGGCCGCACCACCTTCCTCGGCGGCACCGTCAAGGCGCCGGGACGTTTCCGCAGCGACGGCGGCCTCGCTCTGGCCTGCACCGGCGGCAGGCCCGGCCGCGCCGTGCTGTCGCTGCGGCCCGAGCGCGCCATGGTCGGGCGAGCAGCCCTTTCCGGACTCGACAACAGCCTGCCGGGTACGGTGGAATTCGTGTCGTATCTCGGCGCGCTGATCGACATTCACGTCCGCCTGTCGCCCAAGGACCGGCTGGTCGTGCAGATCGCCAATCGCGACGGCGGCTTCACGCCCGAGGTCGGCCAGCCCGTTCACGTCGGCTGGCCGGCGTCGGCCGGTCAAATCTTCAACGAGTAGACGACAACACCGCAGGAGGTCTCGATGTCCAAGAGCTTCATGATCAATCGTCGCACAGCATTGGGCGGCGCCGCCGCCCTGGCCGCCGGCACCGTCCTGCCGGCTCACGCGCAGGACAACAAGCGTATCGTCGTCGGCACCTGGGGCGGCGACTATTCGCGGCTGCTCGCCAAGAACATCGAGACGCCGCTGCTCGCGCCCAAGGGTTGGGACGTCGTGAAGGACGAGGCCAATGCGCCGCCGCGTCGCGCCAAAATGATGGCCGAGAAGGCGCTGCGCCGCGGCACGTCCGACATCCAGGGCTTGTCGGCCAACGACATGTACGAGGTCAACGAGCAGGGCCTGGCCGAGGCGATCGACTACTCCAAGATGCCCAACGCCCAGAACCTGATCCCGGCCATGAAGTATCCCTACGGCATCGGCCACATCTATTCCGGCAAGGTCGTGCTTTATAATCCCAAGCTGATGGCCGCTCCGCAGGGCTTCGCCGACACGCTCGATCCCAAGCACGGCAACAAGCTCGGCATCATCGACATCCAGTATCAGTACACCATGCTGGCGGCGGGCCTCGCCTCGGGCGGCTCGGTCGGCAACTTCGATCCCGGCAAGGAGCGGCTGCTGGCCTGCAAGAAGGCCGGCGCGCGTATCTACCCGTCCAACGAAGCGTTCGCCCAGGCGCTGAAGACCGAGGAGATCGCCTGCGGCATCATGTGGAAGGCGCGTGCCGTTCAGTGGCAGAACGCCGGCATCAGCGTCGCCACCGTCGCGCCCAAGGAAGGCGTGCCGATGTACGTCTCGGGCTTCATGATTCCCAAGAACGCCCCCAACAAGGCGGGCGCCTACGCCTACCTCGACGCCATGATGGCGGCATCGGCGCAGGAAGGCTTCGCCGTCGACATGGGCTACAACCCGACGGTCACCAACGCCAAGGTGCCGGCCGACGTGCAGGAGCGCATCGGCTTCACCGAAGAGGAGAAGAAGCGCCTGGTCGATCTCGACTACGGCTACATGGGCAAGAACGACACCGCGTTCCAGGAGTGGTGGAACAAGTCGTTCAAGGCCTGATCGCCGGGGAATGGCCGACATCGCCATCCCCTACAGCGCCGTCGCCGCGAAGCGACGGCGCGAAGGCCTCACCGCAGCGGCGCTGGTCGGGCCGGCGACGATCTTCGTCACCTTCTGCCTGCTTGCGCCGCTGGTCATCCTGTTTCGCTACAGCCTGAACGAGTTCGTGCCGACCACCAAGGTGATGGTCGAGGCACTCACGCCGGCAAACTACATCCGCTTCTTCACCGACCCCTACTACACAGCGATCCTGGCGACCACGGTGCGAGTCGCCGTGCTGGTGACCGCCGTTTGCCTGCTGCTGGGCTTTCCCCTGGCATACGTCGTGGCACGCACGCAAAGCCGCTTCAAGCACCTCCTGATCATCTCGATCATCCTGCCGCTGTTCGTCGGCAACGCCGTGCGTGCGGCAGGTTGGATGACGATCTTCGGCACCAAGGGGGCGGTGAACGCCACGCTCCTCTGGCTCGGCCTGATCGACGCACCGTTGCAAATCATGTTCACCGAGACAGCGGTGATCATCGGCATCATCGCCGTCAACCTGCCGTTCATGGTGCTGACCCTGCAGAGCGTGATCGAAGGCATCGACCGCGCCGTCGAGGAGGCGGCCTTCAGCCTGGGCGCACCGCCCGGCACCATGTTCCGTCGCGTGCTGTGGCCGCTTGCCCTGCCGGGCATCGTGGCCGGCACCATCCTCACCTTCATCCTGGCGATGAACGCCTACGCCACGCCTTTCCTGCTGGGCGGCCCGCGCTTCAAGATGATGGCGCCGCTGGTCTACGATCAGTTCACCAAGCAGGCCAACTGGCCGTTCGGCGGCTCGATCGCCTTCATCCTGATGACGGTGACGCTGTTGCTCACCGTCGCGGCCAACCTTTTGCTGCAACGCCGCGCGGCGCGCTGAGGGCATCATGCATATCGGCCTGATCGGCGGCATCGGACCGGCCGCCACCGATTTCTACTATCGCGGCCTGATCGACCGTCATGCCGCCGCCGGCATTCCGCTCGACGCCACCATCGTCCATGCCGACGTGCGCGAGATGAGCCGCAACCTCGCGGAAAGGCGGGCCGACCGTCAGGCCGAGACTTTCGCCCGGCTGGTCCACCGCCTGAAGGCAGCCGGCGCCCAGGCCGCCGCCATCACCTCGATGGGCGGCCACATCTGCATCAAGGAGCTGATCGCGATCTCGCCGCTGCCGATGGTGCACGGCCTGCTCGCCGTCGATGCCGCCATCGCGGCGCGTGGCCTGCGCCGGGTCGGCATCATCGGCACGCGCAACGTCATGGAAAGCGGCCTATACGGCGCGATCACCGCCGCCGAGGTGGTGGCACCGGAAGGCGCCGAGCGCGACCGGGTCCACCAATGTTACTCGAGCATGGCCATGATCGGCCGCGTCACCGACGAACAGCGCGAGGTCTTCTTCGCCGCCGGCCGCAAGCTCCACCGCGAGCGCGGCGCCGAGACGGTCCTGCTGGGCGGCACCGACCTGTTCCTCGCCTTCACCGGCCAAGACTGCGGCTTCCCGACCGTCGACTGCGCCGATGTCCATGTCGAGGCGATCTTCCGGCAGGTCTCGTCGGTCTGACCGTCAGCCGCATTGCCGCAGGAGGTTGGCAGCCGCGACGTCGGCCGGCATCGCCACCAGACCTCGCTCGAAGAATCGCCGCGCCGCCACTCCATCCTGGCGAGCCAGCGCTTCGACACCCGCTTGCAGCAGCTCTCGGGTGCGCGCCTTGGCGGCGCGCAGGTCGGGAGCGTCGCGTTGAAAAACCTCGTAGATCGCCACCGGCCGGCTCTTGCCCTTGACCACCACGATGTCGATCGGGCGCAGATCGTAAGCCCGAGGGTCGGCGAGCTGATCCCATGTGTGTTGCGACAACAGCAAGCCGACGCCGTAGGCCTTGGTCAGGTCCTCGACACGCGCAGCGAGGTTGACGGCGTCGAAAATGACCGTGCCGTCCATGCGGTCCTTCTCGCCGATCGTGCCCATCATCAGCATGCCGCTGTTGATGCCGACGCCGATCCTGATCGGCGTCGATCTGCCGCCATGGCGTTCGCCGTTGAAGCCGTCGAGCGCCTCGAGCATCGCAAGACCGGCACGGAGCGCGTCGTCGGCCGATTCGAACAAGGCCATGATGGCATCGCCGATATACTTGTCGATGAAGCCGTTGTTGGCGCGGATCACCGGTCCCATGCACTGCAAATAGGCGTTGATGAAGGCGAAGTTCTCGTCTGGCGTCATGGTCTCCGACAGCGTCGTGAAATTCCTGATGTCGGAGAACAGGATCGTCATGTTGCGACGCTGGTTGTCGCCCAGCTCGACCTCGACGATCGACGGCTTGCCGATGATCGTCAGAAAGGCGCGCGGCACGAAGCGCTCGATCGACAGATTGGTGTTCCTGAGATCGGTGATGGTCCGGCGCACGGCGTCGCGCATGGCGGCAAAGCTCGTCGCGAGTTGACCGATCTCGTCGCGCCGGTCGGTATTGGCGATCGTCTGCTCGAGATTGCCGTGGGCAATGGCGCCGGCCTCGCCACGCAGGTTGAGCAGAGGATCGAGAATCTGCCGGTGCAGCAGTCGCGAGGCGATCCAGAACACCACGGGCAGCGTCACCAGCAGCACGGCCAACGAGGCCAGAAAGACATGGATCACCGCTTGTCGCGCCAGGCCGGTATCGTAGGTGATCTGGCGCACGACGAGCTTGGTGCCGGCCGGCTGGCCAGGCTCGCTGACCGCCTTGGTCTCCTCGGCACTATAGACCGTGACAAGACGTCCGCTGGCATCGGCGAGTCGCTCGTGCCGACTGGCTTCGATGCGTTCGACCAGCGCCGGCGGCAGTTTCTTGCCGACATGCAGGAGCGACCAGGCGCCGGAAGCGTTGATCAGGTAGATGTCGACGTCCTTGACATAGGGGTTGGAGCGCACGGCGTCGGAGAATATGTCCTCGAAGAAGAACTTCGACATCCAGCCGAACAGCCCTTCCGCCAGCCTCCTGCGCACATCGGTCGACGTCTCGATGATGTAGTCTTTCCCGACGAGGCCGAGGTAGCTGTAGGTCCGGAGCGTGCCGGTGACCACCGAGAGGTCGATACCGTCGTTCATCACCCGGCCCTGGCCATAGACCGAGTCGAGAAACCGCGTGAACTCGCCTTTCGGAAGGACGAGATTCAAGTCTGTCGCCAGGTTGGTCTGGAATACCTTGTATGAGCGGTCGATGAAGTAGATGTGCTGCACGCCGTACCTGCTGGCGAGGGCGTCGAGATCGGCGACGCTGAGCTGGTCGGGTTCCCGGCCGGTCCTCGCAAGATCGGCGGCGATTTCCGGCAGCACGCGCTCCATATGTCCGACGATCGCCGCGTGCTCGCCGCTCAGCATGAGCTCGAAGATCGCGAAGCGCTCGGACAGGCTGGATTCGAGCTTTCGAATCTCCTCGACTTGCTTGTCGGAAACCAGCCGGTACATCGCGAGAGAGGCGACGCCCATGGCACCCAGGCTGACCGCCGCCATGACGGCCAGAAGGAACAACCCGACCTTGCGCTTCAAGAGCCGCCTCTAGGCCGTGCCCCACACGGCGCGTGCCGTATCGACGATCAGGCCGAGCTTGGCCCACTGCGTATCCTCGTCGATCGAATTGCCGCCGGCGACGCTGGCAAAGCCGCATTGCGAGGAAAGCGACAGGCGCTCCAGATCGACGAACTTCGCCGCCTCGTCGATACGGCGGCGCAGATCGTCGCGCCTCTCCAGCGCGGGTGTCTTGGACGACACCAGCCCGAGCACGACATGGCGATCGCCGGGCACGTGGCGCAGCGGCGAGAAGTCGCCGGCGCGCTGGCTGTCGTACTCGAGGAAGTAGACATCGACCGGGAAGTCGTTGAACAGCCGCGCCGCCACCGGCTCGTAGCCGCCGGTCGCCATCCAGCGGCTACGGAAGTTGCCGCGGCAGAGATGCATGCCGACCGTCACTCCGACCGGCCGATCGTCGAGGATGCGTCGCATCACGCCGACATAGAGATCGAGCAGCCGGTCGGGGTCGCCGCCCTCGGCGCGCGTCTGCTCGCGCACCAGGGGATCGCACAGCATCGCCACCGGCACCTCGTCCATCTGGACGTAGCGGCAGCCGGCTTCGGCTAGCTCGGCGAGCTCTCGGCGATAGACCGCGACCAGATCGTCGAAGTAGCTCCCTTGGTCGTAGATCGCCGGGTCGAACGCCTGGGTGAAGCGAAAGAAGTGGAAAGCGCTCGGTGTCGGCAGAGTCGCCTTGGGCAACGCCGTCTTGGTGAACGCCTTCAGGCGGCGATACTCGGCGAGGGTGATCGGCGCCCGACGGCGGATCTTGCCGCCGGCGACGCAAGTCGGCCATTCGAAGCTGCCGCCCTCGCTGTCGCGGAAGCGGAACAGCGAGGGTTCTAGGCGAAAGCCGTCGAGGCCCTCGAAGAAAAAGCCGAACCACGAGGTGCGGCCGAACTCACCGTCGGTCGCGACCTGAAGGCCGAGCGCCTCCTGCTTGGCGACCACGCGCTCGATCTCACGCTCGAGCACCGACTGGTAGTCGGCGGCTGTCGCCTTGCCGGCGGCGATCGCCGTCGCAGCGTCCTTCAGGGAGCGTGGACGCAGGAAACTGCCGATCACCTCGGCGCGAAACGGGGGGCCGGCCACGATCTAGCCGTTGGTCCAGAGACGCGTGGTGTAGGCGGTCTCGACGTTGGCGTCGATCTGTGCCGCGACGTCGGTCCCGCCGCCGACGCGCGGCGCGATGATCTTGCCAAACGACACACGACCAGGCGCCGGCCATGACTTGGGATCCCACAGCTTGGCGCGCACGATCGAGCGGGCGCAATGGAAGTAGCAATGCTTGACCTGCACGCGCGTGGCCAGCAAGGCGGGCTTGCCGAGCGAGCTCAGCGACGACAAGAGATCGGCATCGTCGACAATTTCGGCGGTCCCCGATACGCGCAAGGTCTCGCCGGTTGCCGGAACCAGGGCGATCACGCCGATCTGCCCGGTCGCCAGGATGTTGCTCAGGCCGAAGGCGAGGTTGTTGCCGGCGCGCTCCGGGATCAGCAGCGTCTTGGCATCCTCGACGCGGATGAAGCCCGGTTCGTCCCCTTTGGGTGACACCTCGACCGTGCCGTCGGCCGCCGTCGTGCCGATCAGAGCGAATGGGCAACGCTTCAGGAAGTCGATCGATTGGTCATCGAGAGCGTCGAGGATCTTGGCGCGCGTCGTCGGACGCGGTTCGGCGAGGATACGCCGCAGATCGGCGGTCGATGTCAGGCGAGCCATGGTGTTTCCTGGAGTTGGGATGGACCACCTTCGGCGATCCGTCACCGAGATTCAACTACGGCCGCAGCGCCGCCATATTGGCGTAGAGGCGACGCAGCGCCACCTTCAGAGCCTCAGCTTCTTTGGCGCTGAACCCCGCCAAAGCCACTCGCTCGTACCGTTCGGCGATAGGCAGAATGCGTTGCGTCAGGCGACGTCCGGCGGCGGTCGCGTGCAGGGTGACGGCGCGCGCGTCGCCTGGCGCACGCCGCCGCGCGACCAGGCCCTCGGACTCCATGTTGTCGACCAAGCGCGTCAGCGTCGACACTTCGATTGCGGTGGTCTCGGCGAGGCCACCCATGCGCCGACCATCCCGCTCGCGCAGCGCCGCCAATACGCGCCAGGCCTGCAGGGTGGCGCCGAGTGGCCGCATTTCGGCGCTGAAGGCGGTGGCGATGCGGGCGCCGGCGCGGTTCAGCAAGTACGGCAGATAGGAATCGAGCGGTCCCATGGCGTCAACCGACGAAGTGCGGCGCCACTTCGCACATGAAGCGTTCCATCTGCTCCTTGACCAGCGCATGCGGCTTCTGGCCGTAGTTGAAGTAGAGGATCACCTCGGCCACGCCGGCCCGCTCGACCTGCTTCAACGTATCGACGATGTGCTGCGGGCTGCCGCACAGGATCGACTTGTCGGTGAGCTTTTCGGGCCGCATGTCGCGCAGGATGTTCACGATGTCGACGAAGTACTTGTAGGTCGGCGGCACCTTCTCACCCGACGACGAGGGGAACGCCGCGATCAGCGCGTCCTGGAAGTAGCGTACCAGCGCTTCCTTGCCGTACTGCTCTTCCGCCGGCGTCGAGGCGATGTGCACGAAGTACGAGCACATGGCTCGCCGCATCGGCCGCTTGTAGGTCGTCTCGCAGGTTTCCTTGTAGACCTGCACCGCCTGGGCAAGCGAGCCGTAGACCATGGCGGCGGCGAACGGCGCATAGATCACATTCCAGTCGTGCCGGGCGGCAAGTTCCATCGACGGCCGCGAGAAGCAGGCGACATAGGGGCGCAGCGGCTGCTGCACGGGCCGCGGCCGCACCTCGACGTCCTTGAACTCGTAGAACCTGCCCTTGTGCGACCACTTGCCGGGCTCGGTCCAGGCGCGCCAAACGATCTCCAAGCCCTCGGCGAAAAGCTCGGCCGAGTCCTCGAACGGTGCCTGGAAGGGATCGTACTCCTTGCGGTCGTAGCCCCGGCCGGCGGCGAAGTCGACGCGACCGCCTGACAGCAGGTCGAGCGTCGCCCATTCCTCGGCGACATGCAGCGGGTGATGCACCGGCAGAAGCGTGACGGCAGGAGCGAGCCGGAGCTTGGTCGTGGCGCCGGCGAGCTGGGCGAGCATTGCCAGCGGCGAGGCGTTGACGCCGAGCAGGCTGAAATGGTGCTCGCCGATCCAAGCCGAGTTCAGCCCGACTTTCTCCGCCCACAGCGCCTCGGCATAGATGTCCCTGAGGAATGCCTCGGGCGTGCGCGGATTGCCGGGATAGCGATTGTCACTCAGCGTGAAATAGCCGAACTGCATAGTGCTCCTCCGACCGCACGACCATCGCGCGTCGGCTGTTATTTGTAAATGCAAATAATTGGCCGTGGGCCGCCACCCCGCCGATCGAAACCGACATCATGCGCGTCGCCGTCGACCGCTCGAGGGGCCGCGAACCCGAGCGAGCGGATCCTCGACAAGAAGAAGACCGGCTATGCGGCCTTCGCCGGAACCTCCGACAGCGACACGATCCAGTCGCGAAACGCCTTGATCTTGCGTCGCCGGATCCCCTCCGGCGGATAGACCAGGTAGTAGGCAAGCTCGGTCGACATCTTGAAATCGAACGGCACGACCAGCCGGCCGGCCTTGAGGTCGGGATCGACCAACGGCTGGCGCCCGAGCGCCACGCCCATGCCGTCCATCGCCGCCTGGTAGGCGGCGAGCGCAAAGTCGAACGACACGCCGCGCGAGGCGTCGATGTTCTTGATGCCGGCCGCGGTCAGCCAGACCTGCCAGTCGTCGGGAAACGAGCCGATATGCAGCAAAGTGAAGCGCCTGAGGTCGGCCGGCCGCTTCAGCGCGCTGGGCCCCTTGATCAGCGAAGGCGCACAGACCGGCATGATGTCTTCGCTGACCAGCCGCTCGGCGGTGAGCGAGGGCCACTGGCCGCGGCCGTAGCGGATGCCGATGTCGACGTCCTCGCGACTGAAATCGACCAGCCCGGTGGTGGTGCTGACGCGCACGTCGATCTCGGGATGGGCGCGCTGAAAGCCGCCCAGGCGCGGCACCAGCCACTTCACGGCAAACGACGAGGTCGTGGTGACCGTGAGATGGCCGCCGCGATCCTTCTGCAGCAACTTCTCGGTCGCCTCGTTCAGCTGATCGAACGCCGAGCGCACCGCCGGGAGATAGGCTTGGCCGGCCTCGGAGAGCAGCAGAGAGCGGTTGCGGCGCACGAACAATTTTAATCCGAGGCGCTGTTCCAGGCCGCGCACCTGATGGCTGATCGCGGCCTGGGTGACGCTCAACTCCTCAGCAGCATCGGTAAAACTCATATGGCGTGCGGCGGCTTCGAAGGCACGCAAACCGTTGAGCGGCGGCAGGGTTCGCTTCATGGCGGCTCCTTCACATGAGCTATTCTTATCAAAATAGGACAAACGGTCGTTTGTAAAGGACCTTCCCCGGGCTCACATCCATTTTTATCCAGCTGTCACTTCATTTGTGGAGAAATCCCATGGCCAACATATCCCTCCACTGCCGCGCCGAGGTGCCGCTCACCGCCACCGTTTCGGTGCTCGGCGAGCTTTTCGCGACTTGGCGTCGCCGCGTCCGCGAGCGGAACGAGCTCGCCACGCTCGATCAGCGCACGCTGCGCGACCTCGGACTGAGCGAAGGTGACGTCCAGTTCGAAGCCAACAAGCCCTTCTGGCGCACCTGATCTTCATCCGGAGCCGGCCCGTTCCCACCCTGCGCGGGCCATTCCTTCTCCGGACACTGGCCGGCGGTCGATCCTCAGCCTCCCTATCGACCGCCGGCTTTTTCTTCCCCGCTGTCTTTGCCTGGCTGCCGGCCTCTGCTAGAGGCCGCGCGTGGCGCTTTCAGACCCCCAGATCCAGGCCCTTGCCCGCGACGCCATGCAGCGCGCCACCGCCGGCGACTTCGTCGGTGCCGAGCCGTTGCTGGCGCAAATCGTCGAGGCGCGGCCCAATTCGGGACAAGCGTTGCACCTGCTCGGCCAGGCGCGGCTGAAGCTCGGCCGCTTTGCCGAAGCGCGCGAGCCGTTGGAACGCGCCGCCAAGTTCCTGCCCAAGGAAGCGGCCGCTCAGGTCAACCTGGCCGGCTGCCTCGTCCATCTCGGCGAGCACGCCGGCGCGCTCGCGGCGCTCGATCGTGCGACGCAGCTGAAGCCGGGCGACGCCGCGATCGCCCATAACCGCGGCCGCGCCCTGGAAGCGCTCGGACGGGCCGACGACGCCGAACGCGCCTACGACGAGGCGCTGGCGATCGACCATCGCCTGATGGCCTCGCTCAGCGCCCGCGCCAACCTGCTGGCCGCGCGCGGCGAATGGGTGGGAGCGCTCAACGACCTCGAGACGGCGCTCACAGAGCGGCCAGGCGATCCGCACCTGCGCCTGCGCCGCGGCGAGCTGCTGCTGCGCCAGGGCGACTGGCTGCGCGGCCTGCCGGACCACGAGGCCCGCCTGGAGTTGCCGACCGAACGCTACAGACCCGACCTGCCGCATTGGCAGGGCCAGCCGCTGGCCGGCCGGCTGCTGATCTATCCCGAGCAAGCCGACATCGACGGCGATGCCGCGGTGCGCGACGCGCTGATGCTGGCGCGCGGCATCGACGCCGTGCTGCAATGCTCAGCGAAGGTCGCGGCATGGCTGGACCGACCGACCATGCGACGCGGCGAGCCGCTCGACGGCTTCGCCGCCGCAGCGCCGCTGCGCAGCCTGCCCTATCTCCTGGGCTGGACACTCGAAACCCTACCGCCGCCGGCTGCCGGCTGGCCCAAGCCGGTATCGGCCGACCGCGTCGGCTGGTTCGCTGCCGCCGAACCGCCGCCAGGCGTGTCCGTCGAACGCAATCCCGAACAAGTCGCGAGCTGCAGGCTGGTCGTCGGTGACGATGCACCGCCCGTTCATCTCGCCGCCCTGCTGGGCATTCCGGCGATCCTGCTGGCGCCGAGAGCGGACTGGCCGTGGGGTCCGCGCAGCGGTCCCTCGCCCTGGTATGCATCGCTCGAAGTCTGGCATGCGCTCGATTCCGAGACGCTGGCGGCGCGGCTTGCGAGGTGCTGATATCCGCAGCACGCGGAGGAACCCTCGATGGCCAAGACCCTGTTCGACAAGATCTGGGACAGCCACGTCATCACCGATCTCGGCAACGGCTTCGTGCTGTTGCATATCGATCGCCTGCTGTTGCACGACCTGTCGGGCGCACGCGCCCTGCGCGAGGTGACGGAGAAGGGCTATACGCCGGCCCAGCCGCGGCTGATCTACGCCACGCCCGACCATGCGATCTCGACGGCGCCCGGCCGCACCGAGGAGACTTTTCCGCCCGGCGCACCGCTGCTGCGCGGCCTGCGCGCCAACACCGCCAAGTTCGGCATCCGCCTGTTCGACATCGGCCAGGATGGCAACGGCATCGTGCATGTCGTGGGGCCCGAGCAGGGCTTGACCTTGCCCGGCACGACCTTGGTGTGTGGCGACAGCCACACCTGCACTCATGGCGGCATGGGCTCGCTCGCCTTCGGCATCGGCTCGTCGGAGCTCGAGCATGTGCTGGCGACCCAGACCATGGTGCAGCGCAAGCCCAAGCGGCTGCGCGTGCACTTCGACGGCGCCCTCCCGCAGGGCGTCACGGCCAAGGACATGATCCTGCATCTGATCGGCGAACTCGGCACGGCAGCCGGCACAGGCCATGCCGTCGAATATGCCGGCTCGGCGATCCGAGGCCTGCCGGTCGAGGGCCGGTTGACGCTGTGCAATCTCTCGATCGAGATGGGCGCGCGGACCGGCATGGTGGCGCCCGACGATACGACCTACGAGTACCTCGCCGGCCGCGACTACGCTCCCAAAGGCGCGATGTGGGATCGCGCGGTGGCGCACTGGCGCAGCCTGCCGTCCGATGCCGATGCCGAATTCGACCGCGAGCACACGATCGACATGGCCAAGGTGGCGCCGCAGATCACCTGGGGCACCAGCCCCGAGCACGTGATCGCCGTCGACCGACCGATCCCCGATCCTACTGCGGGCCCGGAAGACAAGCGGGCGGCTTGGCTGGCAGCCTTGCAGTATCAGGGGCTTGAGCCAGGCAAGCCGATCGAAGGCACCAAGATCGATTGGGTGTTCATCGGCTCCTGCACCAACAGCCGGCTCTCCGACCTGCGCGACGCCGCCGCGATCGCCAAGGGCCGGCACAAGGCGCCGCACGTCCATGCCTGGATCGTGCCCGGCTCGGAGCGGGTGAAGCGCCAAGCCGAGGCCGAAGGGCTCGACCGCGTGTTCAAGGATGCCGGATTTGAATGGCGCGAGCCCGGCTGCTCGATGTGCATTGCCTCCAACGGCGAGCGCGTGCCGGCCGGACAGCGCAGCGTCTCGACCTCCAACCGCAACTTCGTCGGCCGCCAGGGACCGGGCGCCCGCACCCACCTCGCCAGCCCCGCCATGGCCGCAGCGGCGGCGATCAAGGGCGCCATCGCCGACGTGCGGAAGCTTTAGGAGCACGCCATGGAAAAGTTCACCAAGGTGACCGGCGTCGCCGCGCCGCTGATGCGCCAGAACGTAGATACCGACCTCATCATCCGGATCGAGCGGCTGGTCGACAATACCAGCCGGCAAGGGCTGGGACCGCATTGCTTCGAGCAGATCCGCCTAAAACCCGACGGCAGCGAAAACCCCGACTGCATCTTCAACCAGGAGCCCTATCGCGATCCGCCGATCATCCTGTCGGCCGAGAATTTCGGCTGCGGCTCGAGCCGCGAGGGTGCGGTGTGGGCGCTGGCCGGCATGGGCGTGAAGGTGGTGATCGCCCCATCGTTCGGCGACATCTTCTACAACAACTGTTTCCAGAACGGGCTGCTGCCCGTGGCCTTGCCACTGGCCGAGGTCCAGCAACTCGCCGACGAGATGCGCGCCTCACCCGGCAACGCGCGGGTCACGGTCGACCTCGAGCAGAGCCAGGTCGTGTCGCCGACCGGCCGCGTCATCCCCTTCACGATCGACGCCCGCCGCCAGCATGCGCTGTTGAACGGGCTCGACGACATCGCCCAGACGCTAACCCACAAGGACAAGGTCGAAGCCTGGCAGAGCGCCGACCGGAATGCGCGACCCTGGGTCTGGCTGTGATCGCTTGACCGCGCCGCACACGCTCGCCGCACTGTTGATCGTGGCGACCTGGGGCCTGAACTTCACGGTCATCCGCTTCGGCCTCGACGAGTTCACACCCTTCACCTTCGCCACCTGGCGCTTCGTGCTGTGCGCCTTGCCGATCGTCTTCGTGGCCAAGCCAGCGATCTCGTGGACCATGCTCGCCGGCATCGGCGGCTTCATGTTCGCCGGCCAGTTCGTCTTTCTGTTCCTCGCGATGGAAGCCGGCCTGCCGCCCGGCCTTACCTCGGTGCTGGTGCAGCTGCAGGGCCCGCTCACCGTTGTGCTCGCCGCCTTGTTCCTGCGCGAACGGGCGACGCGCGGCCAATGGCTGGGGCTGGCGATCGCCGCCGTCGGCGTGGTGTTGATCGCCCGCTCGGTCGAGGGGCCGGTCGGCATACTGGCGATCGGCCTGGCGCTCTGCTCGGCGCTGACTTGGGCCGCCGGCAATCTCTTCTTCCGTTCCGCCCGCGGTGCGTCGATGTTCGCCGTCACCGTCTGGGCAAGCGTGCTGCCGATCCCGCCGCTCGCCGCGGTCGGACTGCTGCTCGACGGGCCGACCGCACTCCTGACGCCGATCCTGGCGCCGACCTGGAAGGGGTGGTTCGTGCTCTTCTACACCGTCGCGCCGGTGATGTGGCTGGGCTACCTGATCTGGGGCACGCTGCTCGCGACCTACCCCGCGGCCAAGGTCGGTCCGATCTCGCTCCTGGTACCGTGCGTGGCTCTGGTCTTTGCCGCTTTGCTGGTCGGTGAGCCGATCGGCGGCTTGCGGCTGCTCGGCGTGGTCGTCGTCCTGGGCGGCGTGGCGCTCGGCCTTTTCGCCTCGACGCGACGCCTGCGCTGAGCACTACTCCTTTTCCAGGCCACACCATTCGGCGACGAACAGCGCCGTCGCCTGGGTGATCTTGCGCACCGATTCCAGGTTCACGCGCTCGTCGAAGCCGTGGATGTCGTCGGATTGCGGGCCATAGACCAGCGCCGGGATGCCGGCATAGAGGCCAAAGAAGCGATTGTCGGCGGTGCCGGTCGAGGTCTTGTCCTCGAGCGCCGTGCCGAACACCGTGCGATGCGCCTCGGCCAGCACGCCGCGCGCCTGCTCATGTCCCTCGAGCACGAACGGCTCGGCCTGGAAGCCCTCCCAGGTCACGGTCGGCGGATTGTTGCCGAGGAATGGATCGTTGGCCGCCACCCGGCGGATCACGTCTTCGATCTCCTGGCGGCACTCCTTCAGGGTCTGTGACGGCAGCACGCCGACGCGCATGTCGAAGGTGCACCAGGCCGGCACCGAGCTTGCCCAGTCGCCGCCGGCGATCTTGCCGACATTGAAGTTCACGGGATGATGATGGTCGCAGAAATGTCGGTCGTGCGCCTTCTTGGCGTTCCACTTCTTCTCCAGCTCGCGCAGCGCCTGGATCAGGCGGAATGCCGATTCGATGGCGTTCGACCCGGCATCGGCCTTGTAGACATGCACCGGGTGGCCGGTGACCTTGACCTGGAACCACATGACACCGACCTGCGCCACCGTCAGCACGCCCGACGACGGCTCGGGGATCAGTGCGGCCTCGGCGCGATAGCCGCGCTGCAGGCAGGCGAGCGCGCCATTGCCGGTGCATTCCTCCTCGACCACCGACTGCTGATAGATGTCGGCCGCCGGCCGCAAGCCGAGAGATCGGAGCGCGCGCAGGGCGAACAGGTTGAGGATGATACCGGCCTTCATGTCGCCCGAACCGCGGCCGTACATCCAGCCGTCCTTGACCACAGGCTCGAACGGCGGCCGCGTCCACATGTCGTGCGGGCCTTCGGGCACCACGTCGATATGACCGTTCAGGATCAGCGACCGTCCCTTGGGACTGCCCGGGCGCCAGGCGCCGACCACGTTCCAGGCATCGTCGTAGTCCCGGCTGTGCGGCGAATAGCCCGGCAGGTGCTTCAGGTCGTCGATCTTGATCTGCCAGCGATCGATCGACAGGCCGTCTTCCTTGAACAGGCGGGCCATCATGTCCTGGGCCGGCGCCTCGCGGAAACGCGTCGACGGAACTTTCACGAGGTCGGCCAACACCTTGGTCTGATCGTCGAACCGGCGATCGACCTCGTTCATGATCCGGGTCTTCAGCGATGTCTCGAGCATGGGCCGGACTTTGGCGCGGGGCTGGTGTCGTGGTCAAATCCTCGCCACGCTCTTGCGTGGGGAGGAACAATGTATCCGGGCAAGCACGCAACGGCACGCGCCGGCCAGGCGGCGGTCATCATGGCCGGCAGCGGCGAGACCATCACCTACGGCGAGCTGGAAGCGCGCAGCAACCGGCTGGCGCATCTGTTGCGGGCGCACGGCGTGCGTCGGCTCGACCACTACTCCATCTACATGGAGAACAACGCGCGCTACGTCGAGTGCTGCGCCGCCGGCGAGCGCTCGGGCCACTACTACACCTGCGTCAACTCTTTCCTGACGGCCGAGGAGCTCGCCTACGTCCTGAACAACAGCCAGTCCAAGGTACTGATCACCTCGCAGGCCAAGCGCGCGGTGGCGCTGGCCGCCCTGGCCCTGAGCCCCGGCATCGAGCTTTGCCTGGTCGTCGACGGTCCGGGCGAGGGTGACAAGATCCTCGATCTCGACGCGGCGACGGCCGAATTTCCCGCGACGCCGATCGCCGACGAATCGCTCGGCACGGCGATGCTCTATTCCTCCGGCACGACCGGACGGCCCAAGGGCATCGTGCGGCCGCTGGCCGAGCAGCCGCCCTCACAGAAGCTGCCGATCTTCGATTTTCTGGTGAAGCTCTGGCAGTACCGCGAAGGCATGATCTACTTGTCGCCGGCGCCCCTCTACCACTCCGCGCCGCAGGCCGCCGTCAACCTCACCATCGCCATGGGCGGCACGGCGATCATCATGGAACGCTTCGACGCCGAGCATTATCTGCAGCTGGTCGAGAAGCATCGCGTCACGCACAGCCAACTCGTGCCGACCATGTTCTCGCGCCTGCTCAAGCTGCCGGACGCGGTGCGCGCCCGCTGCGACCTCTCCTCGCTGGAGATCGCCATCCATGCCGCCGCTCCCTGCCCCGTGCAGGTGAAGGAGCAGATGATCGAATGGTGGGGTCCGATCATCCACGAATATTATGGCGCCACCGAGGGCCTGGGATTCACCGCCTGCAATTCGCAGGAGTGGCTCGCCCACAAGGGCACCGTGGGCCGTGTGCTGCTGGGCAAGCTGCATGTGCTGGACGACGGCATGAAAGAGCGGCCGACCGGCACGCCGGGCACGCTGTGGTTCGAGACGGCAACGCCGTTCGAGTACTTCGACGACCCGGCCAAGACCGCCGAAGCGCGCTCGCCCGACGGCACCATGAGCACGGTGGGCGATGTGGGTTACGTCGATGCCGACGGCTATCTCTATCTCACCGACCGCGCCACCTTCATGATCATCTCGGGCGGCGTGAACATCTACCCGCAGGAATGCGAGAACCTGCTGATCACCCATCCCAAGGTGGCCGATGCTGCGGTGTTCGGCGTGCCCAATCCCGACTTGGGGGAAGAGGTGAAGGCGGTCGTGCAGCTGATGCCGGGCGTGCCGGCCGACGCCGCGACGACCGAGGAGCTGCTGGCCTTCTGCAGCCGACACCTCGCCCGCCAGAAGGTGCCGCGCTCGATCGACTACGAGGCCGAGCTGCCGCGCCTGCCGACCGGCAAGCTCTACAAGCGCTTGCTGCGCGACCGCTACTGGGGCAACCGGACGAGTCGGATCGTGTGAGGCCCTGCTACCTGAACGGATCGCGGCCGCGCGACGATGGCTGCTTGGCGAACGGGTCGCCCGACTCCCGCGAGCCGCCACCGCGCTTGCTGGCAAATCCGAGCTCGCGCTGGCAGTTGACGACCTCGGTGACGGCGGCATAGGTGTTGCGCAGCGACAGATGTGCGATGCGATCGCCGCGATAGAACACCTCCATGTTATTGCGCTGCATGAAGTCCTTCACGAAGTCTGCGCTGAGATCGAGATGGGCAAGGAAGACGGGCCCGCTGCCGCCGATCAGCTCGCCCTGCATTTCGCCGTCGTAGGTCGACACACCGTCGAAGACGACGCGCACCACATAGGTCTTGCCCTGCTCCAGCGACCGCCAATTGTCGTGGCCGAAGAACAGGTAGATCTGCTGCTTTGCGACATCGAAGCCGATACGAACCACGGTGCCGCGTTCGAAGACTTGAAATGCAAAACAGCCGTCGCCCAGCGAGCGGTCGACTCGGATTTCCCAGCCGCCGACTTGGCCCCATTTTGCGACGTCGCGGGTTTGGCTCGCCGCCGGCGACGTCAGCGCAGCGATGCACGTCGCAATGCCGATCAATCGTGTCAGGGACATTGCCTTCCCGCCGTCTTCCTCGACGCCTCGGGCCGTCGACTGTCGCCGCTCCTCCTCTTCGGGTGGGTGGCATGTGCGCGCCGCTACCCTGATGCGCCAAATTTCGTATGTCAAGCAACGCGACGGCCAACGTCGAACCATCGAGGCTCCGCCTCGCGGTCGTGCCGTCACGTGATGATAACAAGCCGTGCAACGAGGGCCAGTCGCTTTCAGCCAGCGTCGGGGCGGAGCGCCGCGGGTCGGTTCAGCCGAATGCCAGCCGCCCCGAACGGCGTTGGGAGCGAGACAGCATGGCGGCTGGCAGCAAGGCGGCGAGCGCCACGGCGCCGACCACGATGAAAGTGTCGGAGAAGGCCATCGTCTGGGCCGTGAGGTTGACGATCGTGCCGAGATAGTCGAGTGCCATCGCCTTCTGCTGCTGGAACGGCAGGCCGGCGCGCTGCAGGAGCTGCTGCACCTGATGCAGAAAGCGCTCGGTGGTGTGGTTGTCCCACACCTGGGTGGAAGCGAGCGCGTCGGCATGAAAGCGCGTGCGCACCTCGAAGAAAGCGACCATCAGGTTGATGCCGAAGGCGCCGCCGAGCTGGCGCATGAAGTTCGCCACGCCCGAGCCCTGGCGTACCTTGTCGGCCGGCAGCGCCCGGAGCGAAGAGGCGTTGAGACTGGGGTTGATGAGACCGAGGCCGAGCCGCGACACCATGATCATGGCGACCAGCGTCCAGAACGTCGTGTCGACGTCGGCCACCGTCATCCAGGCGAAGCCCAGCGCGAACAGCAGCAGGCCGACGATGATCATGGCCGACGCCGGCACGGTGTCGCTCAAGCGGCCGGCGATCGGAAAGATGAAAGCGAGCATGATGCCGGCCGGCATCATCATCAGGCCGGCGAGCAGCGGCGTGAAGCCGATGATGGTCTGCACGAACACCGGGATGACGTAGGTCGAGCCCATCATGCCGGCGCCGAAGATGAAGGCGATCATGGCGGTCGCGGAGAATTCGAGATTGGCGAAGATGCGCACGTCGAGCAGCGCGCGCGGCGTGTGCAGCTCCCACATCACGAAGGCCACGCCCGCCACCGTGCCCACGACAAGACGCAGCACGATGGTGTCCGAGGCCCAGCCCTCGCGCTGGCCATCGGCAATGCCGGTCATCAAGCCGAACAGCGACAGGCAGAGCAGCGCAAAGCCCAGCCAGTCGAACGGCGGGATCTGGCGCGGGATGCGCCGTGTCGGCATGAACAACAGCCCCATGGCGGCGGCGATGACGCAAAACGGCAGCGAAATGAAGAAGACGTAGCGCCACGAGAAATACTCGATCATCAGCCCGCCCAGGGTCGGACCGATCGCCGGCGCGAACACCACGCCCAGCCCGAACACGCCCATCGCCATGCCGCGGCGATCGGGCGGGAATACGGTGAAGATGGTGGCCATGACCAGCGGCTGCGAGACGCCGGCGCTGAAGCCCTGCAGGACGCGGGAGAAGATCAAGGTCTGCTCGTTGGGTGCAGCACCACCCATCAGGGCGCCGAGCGAGAAGAAGACCAGGGCGCCGACGAAGACACGACGCTCGCCGAGGACGCCGACCAGCCAGGCGTTGATCAGCATGCCCGCCGTCATGGTCGCCATGTAGGCCGATGACATCCACTGCGCCTTGTCCTGGCCGACGCCGAAGGCGCCCATCACGTCGGGCACGGCGACGTTCACCGTGGTCATGGCGAGCACCATGGACACCACGCCGACCATGCCGGCGATCGTCACCAGCCAGCGATAGGCCGACCCATAGCGCTCGGCCAGGACTTGCGCGGTCTGGATGGCGTTGTCGGACATCGCCTCAGCTCTTACCCCTCCAAGCTCTCGCTTAGGGAGGACATGAGATCAACGCACGTCAATTTCGACTTCGACCATCATGCCCGGCGTCAGGGGCTTGGGCATCTCGATCAGGTCGATCTTGACCGGCAGGCGCTGGGTGATCTTGGTGAAGTTACCCGATGGATTGGGCGTCGGCAGCAGCGCGAAGCGCGCCGTGGTCGCACTGCCGATGCGCGCCACGCGGCCGACGAAACGGTCGTCGGGATAGGCGTCGACCGAGATGGCGACCTTCTGGCCGAGCTTCAACCGCCCGATCTGCGTCTCCTTGATGTTGGCCTCGACCCAGACCTCGGCGGGATTGTGGAGCAGCAAGATGCGCTGCCCCGCCTGAACGTACTCGCCGGGCAGCACGAAGGTCCGATCGATGACGGCCGGGATCGGGCTCTTGATGGTGCGGTCCTCGACGTCGACGTTCTGCTGATGCATCTGGGCGGCGAGGTTGGCGACCTGATGGTCGAGCGCGGCGATCTGCGCATCGATCACGCCGAGCTTGTCCTGCTCGACCTTGGCCTCCTCGAGGCTGTTCTGCGCCTGCTCATGCTCGGCGCGAAGCTGCAGGATCTGACTTTCCAGCTTGTCGACCAGGGCCTGCGCCACCTGGAGCTGCCGCTCGTTGATGACGCGGCTCGAGAACAGGGCGCGATTGCGCTCGAGCTCGAGCTTGGCCAGATCGAGATCCGACTTCAGCGCCGCCAGCGCCTTCTCGCGCGCCTGCACTGCGGACGTCCGGGTACGGGCCAGCGCCTCTGACTGGTTGAGGCTGAGCCGCCGCTCGGCGCGCAGCCGCGTACGCTCTGCCCGCACGCCCTCGATCTGCGCTTTCAAGGCATCGCTGCGCAACTTGGCGACGCGGTCGTCGATACGGGCAACGACTTGGCCCGCTTCGACGCGCATGCCCTCGCGCACCGGCACGTCGACCACCCAGCCATCGGCGCGGCTGGAGATGGTGACGATATCGGCGGTGACCCGGGCGTCGTATTCGTAGATGTGCGTAAGGCGGAGATAGAGTTCGCGACCGCCCCAGGCGAGGGCCAGCAGCACGATCGCCACGACCGCCAGGGTCCGCGGCCCGAGCGCCAAACGACCGCGGCCCGCCGTCCAGATCGAGCGACGCGGCGGGCTGCCCACGCGAGGCGGTGAAGACTGGACCGGCGGCACGTTAGAAGACGAAGAGGACGGCGTCGTCGCGGTCCGCGTCACGGGCGATGAAACCGACTGGTCCAAGAGGCCGTTACCGGCGGGCCGGTCCGAGGGGCATCGTCATTACCAAAGCATATGCCCGAAACAGGCGACCAGCCATCGGCCCCGGCGGCTCCCTGCAACGCACGCGACGCATGCCGGCTCTCCGCGATCGTCCGATACCCCCTCTTGCCAAGGCGGAGCCCGCGCGGGACGATTCAGTCGGTCCGCGTCATCATCCGCACAGCAAAAACAATTCGGGAACATTTGCATGCCTGACGCCTCGCATCCTTCTTCCGGCCCCGCGTCCCGGCGATTGGACGTTGCCATCGTCGGCGGCGGGCTGGCCGGCCTCTACGCCATCCATCGTCTGCGCCGCATGGGCCTGACGGTCCGCGCCTACGAGGCGGGCTCGGGCATCGGCGGAACGTGGTTCTGGAACCGCTACCCCGGCGCGCGCTGCGACGTGGAGAGCTTGGAATACTCTTACAGCTTCTCCGAGGAGCTGCAGCAGGACTGGCAGTGGCCGGAGCGCTACGGCACGCAGCCCGAGATCCTGAAGTACATCAACCATGTCGCCGATCGGTTCGACCTGCGCCGCGATGTGCAGCTCGATACACGGATCGTCTCCGCCCTGTTCGACGTCGAGGCCAACGACTGGACGCTCCGTACCGACAGCGGCGAGACGATCCATGCCCACTACTGCGTCATGGCGGCGGGCAATCTCTCGACGCCGCGCGTGCCCGACTTCAAAGGCCTGAAGAGCTTCAAGGGCAAGTGGTATCACTCCGGCCTGTGGCCGCACGAGGGAGTCGACTTCACCGGCCTGCGCGTCGGCGTGATCGGCACCGGATCGTCGGGTATCCAGATGATCCCGATCATCGCCCGTCAGGCCAAGCATCTCACGGTGTTCCAGCGTACCGCCAATTTCAGCCTGCCGGCCCGCAACGCACCGATGGACCGCGAGCGCGAGCGTCGGCACAAGGCCGAGTATGCCGCCCGCCGCGCCGCGGCAGCCGACACGCCGTTCGCCATCGGCGGCCATGCCAAGCCGACCCGGTCGGCGCTCGACGTCGCCGAGACGGAGCGCAACCGCTCCTACGAGGCCAAATGGCAGGAAGGCGGCAGCATCAGCTACCTCTACGCCTACACCGACCTCCTAGTGAACAAGCAGTCCAACGACACCGCTTCGGAGTTCGTGCGCAACAAGATCCGCGCCACGGTGGAGGACCAGCGCACCGCCGAGCTGCTGGCGCCCAAGGACCATCCGATCGGCACCAAGCGGCTCTGCCTCGATACCGACTACTACGAGACCTACAATCGCGACAACGTCGCGCTGGTCGACGCCCGCACCGATCCCATCGCCGAGATCACTGTGACAGGTCTTCGCAGCCGAGGCGGCCGGACGTTCGAGCTCGACGCCATCGTCTTCGCCACCGGCTTCGACGCCATGACCGGCGCGCTGCGCGAGATCGACGTGCGCACGACCGCGGGCGCGGTGCTGCGCGAGCACTGGGCGGGCGGGCCGCTCACCTATCTCGGCCTAATGGTGTCGGGTTTCCCAAACATGTTCATCGTCACCGGCCCGGGCAGCCCCGGCGTGAAGACGCAGATGATCGCCTCGATCGAGCAGCACGTCGACTGGATCGCCAACTGCATCGACCACCTGCGCCGTTCGAAGCTCGACCGCATCGAGGCGACGCCGCAGGCCGAGCTCGACTGGGTGAAGCACGTGAACGACGTGGCCGACAGCACGCTCTATCCCTTGGCCAACAGCTGGTACATGGGCGCCAACATTCCCGGCAAGCCGCGGGTTTTCATGCCCTATGTCGGCGGCTACGACCGCTACAAACGGCACAGCGAGGCGATTGCCGCCAAGGGCTACGAGGGCTTCGTGCTCGGCCGCCGCACCGCCGCGCCGGTCGCCGACGCAGCCGAATAGGACTCGTCAAACCCCGTGGCGGCGCCTATGTCACGGCCGCCATGGAGACGTTGCGCACCCTGGAGGCGCTCGAGCGCGAGGGCCTGATCGAGTCGGCTGCGGTACTGGCCGATGCAGCGCAGTCGATGGCGATCGCGCTCACGCCCGACATGCTGGCGGCGATCGACCGCAGCGATTCGGCCGACCCCATCGCCCGCCAGTTCGTGCCGAGTGCGGCGGAAACCGACGTCGCTCCCGACGAGCTGGCCGATCCGATCGGCGACGACGCACGCTCGCCGGTCAGAGGCATCGTCCACCGCTACCCCGACCGTGTGCTGCTGAAGCCGCTGCATGTCTGTCCAGTCTATTGCCGGTTCTGCTTCCGCCGCGAGAAGGTCGGACCGGGCGGCGAGGCCTTGTCGGCAGCCGAACTCGAGACCGCACTCGGCTACATCCGGGCACGGCCGCAGATTTGGGAGACGATCGTGACCGGCGGCGATCCCCTGATGATGGCGCCGCGCCGTCTTGGCGATCTGATCACCGGCCTCGATGCCATCGACCATCTGGCCACGATCCGCATCCATAGCCGCGTGCCGATCGTCGACGGCGGCCGTGTCACCGACGAACTGGTGGCGGCATTGAAGCCACGACGGGCGGCACTGTGGCTTGCCGTTCATTGCAACCATCCGCGCGAGCTCACGGCCGCGGCCCGGGCGGCCCTGGCACGGCTGGCCGACAACGGCATCCCGCTGATCGGGCAGACGGTGCTGCTGGCCGGCGTCAACGACGACGCAGAAACCCTGGAAAGCTTGATGCGCGCCCTGGTGGCATCGCGCGTGAAGCCCTACTACCTGCATCATCCCGACCTGGTGCGCGGCACCGGGCATTTCCGGGTCACTATCGAGCGCGGCCAAGCTTTGGTGAAGGCGCTGCGCGGACGGCTGAGCGGGCTTGCGCAACCGGCCTACGTGCTCGACGTGCCGGGCGGTCACGGCAAGGTGCCGATCGGACCGAGCTATCTCGGCGATGATCCCGACGCTCTGCTGGTCGAGGACGCCTTCGGCGGCCAGCACCGCTATCCGCGGTGATCCCTACTCGTCGAAGGCGGCGTCGCCGACCGGACCCGGCGGCTCGACGACAAGCTCGACCTCGACCGTCCCGGCCCTCTCGAAGGTGAGCGTCACGGGCAGTCGCGACCCGACGGACGGGGCGGTCTTGAAGCCATGCAACAGCAGGTGATAGCCGCGCGGCTTGAGTTCGATCGTGCTGCCGGCCTGGATCACCACGCCATGGGCGAGCGGCACCATCTGGATCACGGACCCGACGACCTTGATGCCCTGCAGTTCGGCAGCCCCGCCGCTCGCCGGGCTGCCGGCGCCGGCCAACCGGTCGGACTCGGCGCCGCGATTGGCGATGGTGAGGAAGCCACCGACGAGGAAGCCAGGCAGCCGGCCTCCCGCCCGTGCCCACGGCCGGCCGATCTCGATCGTCCCCTGCACCACAGCCGGCTGTTCCCGGCGGCCACGCGACCATTTCAACACAAGCGACCTCCATTAGATTTTCTTTGAAGTGCCGTGAAATTTCGCGCTCGTCGAGTCCTGCGATCCGTCGGGCCAGACCAAAATTTTCCTTGGCCTTGGCTCGCCATTCAGCGGCGCCCGCCAGTCGCGACGGCGGCCGGGCGGACGGCGCGCGTTTGCGGTGCGTTCAGTTCCTCGACCAGCCATTCCTCGAAGGCCTTGGTCTTCGGCCGGTTGGCCGAGGCCGGCGGGCAGACGAACCACCACGCCTTGCCGCTGTCGACGATCTGCGGGAACGGCTGGAACAGCCGACCCGACGCCAGGTCCTCGCGGAAGAGCTGCGGCGGACCGACCGCCACCCCGGCCCCCTCCATCGCCGCCTCGACGGCGATCATGGTCGAATCGAAGGTGAGCACGCGCTTGGGCTTGAAGTCGCCCATGCCGACGGCACGCAGCCAAATCGACCATTCCGGATCGTAGGTCATGTCGATGAACGGCACGCGCTTCAGATCCTCGAGCGTCTTCAGCTTGTCACGGTAGCGACGACCGCACAGTGGCGTCAGCACGTCGGAAAAAAGCCTTGTGGCATGCAGCTCGGGCTCCGGTTGCACGGTGAAGCGGATGGCGCAGTCGAAATCCTCGCGCGCGAAGTCGACGCGCCGCTGCGTCGTCGTCATGCGGACCTCGATCTCGGGGTGCTTGGCCTGGAAGCGATGCAGCCGCGGCGCCAGCCAGCCCAAAGCGAAGGTGGTGACCAGGCTGACATTGAGCGTGCCGGAGTTGGCCTTGCGGCCGACGCGCTCGAGCGCGTTGGTCATGCGATCGAACGCGTCGCGCAAATCGGGCAGCAGCGCCTCGCCCTCGCTGGTGATCTCCAGCCCGCGCGGGCGGCGCACGAACAGCGCCACGCCCAGCCGCTCCTCGAGCGCCTTGACCTGATGACTGACCGCCGCCTGCGTCACGTACAATTCCTCGGCGGCGTGTGTGAAGCTCGCATGACGGGCCGCAGCCTCAAAGGCGCGAAGCGCGTTGAGCGGCAGTTGCGAGCGGCTCATGTCGGCAGCGATCCCATAGTTTTCCTAGGCCTCCCCCGAGCAATCGTCCTTTGCGGACAGCGATACCTTAGCGCAAATAGGCCAAAGAAACGAGGTGCCAAACGGTCGATCCGGCCGGCGCACCCCGAATGGAGCTAAGCCATGTCGACCCTGTCCAGCGTGCGGGACTTCGCCCGCGCGAGCACGCCATCCGTCACTTTCGGCCACGCCGTGGCGTTGCTCGCCGGTGTCGTCGTGGTCGGGATCGAGCATGTCATGACGCGCGTCGAGCTTGCCCGCTCGCGACGCCAGCTGGCCGAACTTGACGACCGGCTGTTGCGCGACATCGGGCTCGACCGGGCGACCGCCCGGCGCGAGGCCGACAAAGGCTTCTGGTCCTAAACGCCAATTGCCGGCGGGAAGCGGATAGAGCAGGCTGGGTCTTGGTGCTTTGATCGCGCTATGATCCAGCATTCCCTGTCGCTTCCCACCTCCGCCCTGGCGTCGGCCAGCGCTGCGCCCAGCCTGCCTAACGAGACAACGTGCTGGCAGGCGCTGCAACGGCGCGATCGCGCCTACAACGGCCGGTTCTGGTTCTCGGTCAAGACGACCGGGGTCTATTGCCTGCCGTCCTGTGCCGCGCGTCCGCCGTTGCGCCGCAACGTCGCTTTCCATGCCTCGCCCGAAGCGGCCGAGGCGGCGGGTTTCCGCGCCTGCAAACGCTGCAAGCCGCGCGACTGGCGGGCCGATCTTGGCCTCAGCGCGCCGGTCGCGCGCGCCTGCGCCCTATTCGACGCGACCGATACCGACCAGCCGCCGTCGCTTGCCGAGGTGGCCCGCCGTGTCGGGCTGACCGCCGGTGCGCTCAGCAAGCGGTTCGTCGCCGAGCTCGGCGTCAATCCACGCGACTGGCTGGTGGCGCGCAAGCGCCAGCGCTTCCGCAAGGCGTTGCGCCAGGGCGAATCGGTGGCCG
Source organism: Alphaproteobacteria bacterium (assembly GCA_016870055.1). Taxonomy (GTDB): domain Bacteria; phylum Pseudomonadota; class Alphaproteobacteria; order Reyranellales; family Reyranellaceae; genus Reyranella. The sequence continues at coordinate 27,829 of VGCQ01000002.1, forward strand.
ATGCCCTCTACGGCGCAGGCTACGGCTCGCCCAGCCGCGTCTACGAATCGAGCGACAAAGCGCTCGGCATGACGCCCGCAACCTATGCCAAGGGGGGCGCCGGGGCCCGGATCGACTACACGACCGTCGACTCCGACTACGGCCGCGTGCTGGTCGCGACGACATATAAAGGCATCGCTGCGGTGTTCCTCGGCGACAGCGACCGTGGCCTCGAAGCCGACCTGCGGCGCGACTTCCCGGCGGCCGAGATCAGTCGCAACGACCGGGCGCTGGAGGGGCGCGTCAAGGCCGTGCTGGCCCGTCTGTACGGCCGCAAGCCCTCGGCGCTGGACGCCAGCGACGTGCCGCTCGATATCGTCGGCACGGCCTTCCAGTGGAAAGTATGGAAGGAGCTGACCAGGATCCCGGCCGGCCAGACCAGGACCTACGGCGAGATTGCGCGCCGTATCGGCAGGCCGGAGGCGGCCCGTGCGGTCGGCCGTGCCTGCGCGACCAATCAGGCAGCCGGCGTTATTCCCTGCCATCGCGCGGTTGCCAGCAACGGCGCGCTCAACGGCTATCGCTGGGGTGTGGCGCGCAAGGAGCGGCTGCTCGCTGCCGAACGATTGGCGGACGGGCGCCGGCGGAGCAGCAGGTAGAAGGCGCCACCGCCGCCGTGGCGGGCGTGCGCGGGCCGCACGGCGCGGACGTGCTGTCGATTGTCGGCGCGATTGAGCCAACCGACGAATTCGGCGCGGATGCGGCCGCCCAGCAAGCGACCGCCGTCCAGTCGCAGGCCCTTGCCGGTGACGATCAGCACCACGCGCAGATCGCGCGCCGCGGCCTCCTCGAGAAAGCGGCCGACCGCGCGTTCGGCGGCAGTGAGCGTCATGCCGTGCAGATCGAGTGAGGCCTGAGGCAGAAGCTTGCCGCGCGCGAGTGAACGGGACACGTCGCGGTCGAAGCTGCCGTCGGCGGCGGCGAGGTCGGCCATGATCGTCGGCGGGCGTGCGCGAGACCTTTCGAGCGGCTTAGCAGATCGCTCGGCCTTCGGCGTCGCGATGACGACGGCTGGCCGCGCCGCCGGCCTGCGGCTGCGCAGCGGTTTCACGCCAGCCATTGCCGCGGCGAACAGCTCGGCATCCTTGACCATGGCATTTCGTGTAGCCTTGGCGGCAGGGCGGGTCTACACAGCGCGCCATGGCCCTGGCGCCTCCACCTCCCGCGCGGACTCCGCCGCCGCCCGATCCGGACCTTCAGACCGGCCTGCAATACCTCAAGGCGGGCTGGTTCGATCGCGCCGAGCCGCTGTTTCGATCGGCTCTGGCGCGCCATGGCGATCGGCCCGACATCCTGCACTTTCTCGCCGTCTGCGTCTCGCAGCGCGGGGCGCTGGCCGACGCCGAGGCGCTGTGGCGCAAGGCGCTCGCCAAGGACCCCAACGAGCCAATGCTGTCCTACAATCTCGCCCTCGTGGCGCGCCGCCTGGGCCGGCTCGACGAGGCCGCACGCCGCTTGCGCGACACGATCCGGCGTGCGCCCACCCATGTCGAGGCGCGGCTGGCGCTGGCTTCCATCCATATGGATCTCGGCCGCTATGCCGCCGCCGAACGCGAGCTGGCCGAGTTCGTGGCCAACCTCGACCAGGCGATCGAGAAGGGCGGCGACACGCTGAAGCCACTGCAGGCGCGGGCGCGCAACATGCTGGGCTATGCGCTCTATCGCCTGGGCAACTCTTCCGCGGCCATCGAGGTCCTCGACATGGCGCTGGCCGACGCCGGCGACGATGGCGAGCGCCGGGCGCAGATCCTGGGCGACCGCGCGCTCGCCCTGGGCGCGCTCGGCCACCACGAGGAAGCCGTCGCCGGTGCCCGCCAAGCGCTGGAGATGGCCCCCGACAGCGCGGGGCTGAACCATGCGCTGGGCTTCGTGCTGCATTTTGCCGGTCGGCCGGACGAGGCCATCCCGGCGATCCGGCGCGCCCTCGACCTCGATCCGACCTTTGCCGCGGCGCTCAAGACGCTGGCGCTCGCCGAGGCCGCCGTTGGCCGCAAGGACGAGGCGGTCGAGCTGCTGCAGCGGGCGCGGCGCGAGAGCCCGGCGGACCGCGACGTCGTGCTGCAACTCTCGCTGCTGCAGGTCGATCGCAAGGAGTTCGCCGACGCCCTGCAGACGCTGGAGCCGCGGCTCAAGGAATCGCCCGATGACGTGCGGGTGCTCAACAACCAAGGCCTGGCGCTGCGTGGTCTGAAACGGTTCGAGGAGGCGCGTCGAGCGCTCAAGCGGGCGTCGCGGCTCTCCACCGACGATCCGCTGGTGCTGACCAATCTCGGCAGCGTGCTGGTCGATCTCGGCCGGGCGGCGGAGGCGAGGTCGCTGCACGAGCATGCGCTACGCGTCCTGCCCGGCGATCCACGCCTGCTCGGCCATTATGGCATCTGCCTTGCCGCCCTGGGCGAGCGCGAGCGGGCGCGCGAGGCGCTGGATTCGGCGCTGGCCGCCGACCCCAACAATGCCGAGGCGCTCGACGCGCTGGTGAAGCTCAACACATGAGGAGGCCGCGATGAGCGACGGCGCCGACCGGTTGGCCGAGGTGCGCCGACGCATCGCCGAGGCGGCACGCGCCGCCGGACGCGATCCCGCCGCCGTGACGTTGGTCGCGGTGTCCAAGACCCACGGCGCGGACCGGGTGCGCGAACTGCTCGACGCCGGCCAGCGCGTGTTCGGCGAGAACCGCGTGCAGGAAGCCGAAGCGAAGTTCCCGGCGCTCAAGGCCCAATATCCCGATCTCATGCTGCACCTGATCGGGCCGCTGCAGACCAACAAGGTGCGCGAGGCGGTGGCGCTGTTCGACGTCATCGAATCGGTCGATCGCGAGAAGCTGGCCGCCGCGCTCGCCAAGGAGATGGCGCGCGCCGCGCGGCGGCCGGCATGCTACGTGCAGGTCAACACCGGCGAGGAGCCGCAGAAGGCCGGGGTCCTGCCCGGCGAGGTCGACGCCTTCGTGGCGTCGTGCCGCGACGTCCACAAGCTGCCTCTGGTCGGGCTGATGTGCATCCCGCCGGTCGAGGAGGAACCCGCCCTGCATTTCGCCCTGTTGACCAAGATGGCGGCGCGCAACGGCCTTGCCCAGGTCAGCATGGGCATGAGCGCCGATTACGAGATCGCGGTGCGCCTGGGCGCCACCCATGTCCGCGTCGGCACGGCGCTGTTCGGCCACCGCGGCGGCTGAGCGATGCCCGAGCTGCCGGAGGTCGAAACCGTCCGCCGCGGCCTGGTCCCCAAGCTGGTCGGCCGGCGCATCGTGCGCCTGGTGCAGCGGCGGCGCGATCTGCGCGTGCCGCTGCCGGCGCGGTTCGCCCAACGGGTCGAGGGCCGCACGGTGCGCGCCATCGACCGGCGCGCCAAGTACCTGCTGATCCGCCTCGACGACGGCAACACCCTGATCGCCCATCTCGGCATGTCGGGCCGCATGACCCTGCATGACGGAGCAAGCGCCGCCGAACACCCGTTCGACCGTCACGACCATGTCGTGCTCGATACCGACCAGGGTTGGCAGGTTCGTTTCAACGATGCGCGCCGATTCGGCCTGATGCTGCTTGCCGCCGACGCCGAGGTACCACGGCACAAGCTGTTCAGGGGTCTCGGGCCAGAACCGCTGGACGAGGCGTTCGACGGAGCCGCGCTTGCCGACCGTCTGAAAGGCCGAAAAACGCCGATCAAGGCCGCGCTGCTCGACCAGAAGACCCTGGTCGGGGTGGGCAACATCTACGCTTGCGAGGCGCTGTTCCTCGCCGGCATCTCGCCACGCCGGTCGGCTCATACCGTGCAGGGCGAGCGCGCTGAGCGTCTGGCGGCCGCAATCAAGCAGGTGCTCCTGCGCTCGATCGACGACGGCGGCTCGACGCTGCGCGATCATGTCCAGCCGGGTGGCGAGCTCGGCTACTTCCAGACCAGGTTCAACGTCTACGACCGCGTCGGCGCCGTCTGCCCGACGTCGGGCTGCGGCCGGCCGGTCAAGCGCTTGGTCCAGGCCGGCCGGTCGACCTTCTATTGCACACGCTGCCAACGCTAGCTTTAAGTACGGCGCAAGTTGGAGGACAAAGTGGCTGCCTATCAGAACATCAAGACCGAGACCAAAGGTCGGGTCGGCATCATCCGCCTCGATCGGCCGCAGGCGCTGAACGCCCTGTGTGCCGAGTTGGTGCGTGAACTCGGGGAGGCGCTCGACGCGTTCGAAGCCGCCCCCAGCATCGGCTGCTTGGTCCTCACTGGTAGCGACAAGGCCTTCGCCGCCGGCGCCGACATCAAGGAGATGAAGGACAAGTCCTACCAGGACGTCTTCCTCGAAGACTTCATCACCGTCGGCTGGGAGAAGGTAAGCCGCGTGCGCAAGCCGATCATCGCCGCCGTCGCGGGCTATGCACTGGGCGGCGGCTGCGAGATGGCGATGATGTGCGACTTCATCATCGCTGCAGACAATGCGAAGTTCGGCCAGCCGGAAATCACGCTCGGCACCATCCCGGGGGCCGGTGGCACCCAGCGCCTGCCCCGCTTCGTCGGCAAGGCCAAGGCGATGGATCTCGTGCTGACTGGCCGCATGATGGACGCCGCCGAAGGCGAACGCTGCGGCCTGGTGAGCCGCGTCGTGCCGTTGGCCCAGCTGATGGACGATGCGATCGCCACAGCGGAGAAGATCGCCGGCATGTCTCTGCCGGCCACGATGGTCGCCAAGGAAGCGGTCAATCGCGCCTTCGAAACCACTCTGGCGGAAGGCGTTCGCTTCGAGCGCCGCACCTTCCATGCCACTTTCGCCTTCGACGATCGCGCCGAGGGCATGGCGGCGTTCGCGGCCAAGCGCAAAGCGGCCTGGAAGCATCGATGAACGGCCATTCAGCCGGGGTTGACCGGCTGTCGGCCGGCCCGTATAAGCGCGCCCTTCCGAGGCACGAGGCATAGATGGCAAATCACAAGTCGGCCGAGAAGCGCGCGCGTCAAACCAAGCGCCGCACCGCCGTAAACACCACGCGACGCAGTCGTGTGCGCGGCTCGATCAAGAAGGTCGAGGAAGCGATCAAGGCGGGCGACAAGCAGGCTGCCGCCGCCGCATTGCGCGCCGCCCAGCCGGAGATCCAGCGCGGCGCCACCAAGCGTGTCGTGACCAAGAACGCCGCTGCACGTCGTGTGTCGCGACTTGCCGCGCGCATCAAGGCGATGGCCTGAAGCAGGTCACTCGGCCGAACATCAACGCCGCTCCAACGAGCGGCGTTTGTTTTTTGGCGAACCTGCTCGAAATTTTCTTCGTGCTTTTTCATCAAGATCATTTGGTCGCCAATTCGGCGAATGACATACGATTCGTTTTTATCGGACTGCGCACGACATCAAGCGCAAGATGTTGAACGTGAGAGCGTGCGACGAGGCGTCTGGAATCGAATTCGACGAGATGTCAATCGAGTCACGCGAAGAACATCATGGATAGCGTGTGATGTTGGCGGCCTGAATCATTTGCGCCGCCGCGCGAGTCTGTCTAAGAGTCGACGCATCGCGACGGAGCGTGGGGCGCTGACGCGAGCCGCGGTGGGGATAGGGGGCTTCCTCCTCACCGAAGACGAACGAGGGAGACGAACACAGCCGGCCGACGACAGCGACGATCGAACAAGACAGCGTCCCCTCTAACGACGCTCATCGCGATCTTCTGTCATCCTCGGTCGACCTGCGTGCCCATCGTCGATCGTCGGCTCGTTGCTCGGTGACCTGCCTCGTCAACAATGAAGCGCGGGGGCCATGGCGAGACAAGACGACATCGCGGGCGCGTATGCTCTGACCCCTGCGGCCGGCTATGCCGGCGATGTCGCTCCGGCTGCGGCGTGGAAGCTTCTCGGCGAGCGCAAGGATGCGGTGTTGATCGACGTGCGCACGCGCGCCGAATGGAACTATGTCGGCCTGCCCGACCTCGAGTCGTTGGGCAAGAAGCCGGCCTTGATCGAGTGGCAGGTTTTTCCCAGCATGCAGCCGAATCCGGAATTCGTGGCCGCCCTCTCGGGCGCGCTGCCGGACCGCGCGGCGCCGCTGCTTTTCCTTTGTCGGAGTGGAGCCCGATCGGCCGCGGCGGCGAAAGCCATGACCGCGGCCGGCTACAGTACATGTCTCAATGTGGCGGACGGCTTCGAGGGGCCCCTGGACGCGCAGGCCAAGCGCGGCACGTCGGGGGGCTGGAAGGCGGCAGGACTTCCCTGGAGACAGACGTGAATCGAATTCAATCGCCGGTGACGGGCAACAAGCAGGACTTCCCTGGAGACAGACGTGAATCGAATTCAATCGCCGGTGACGGGCAACAACAAGAACACTTCATACGAACAAAGAACGATGGCGGGGGTAGAAATGGACGAAGTTGCGGGCCGAAAGGAGCTGGAGGCGCATTGGGTGCGCGTCTGCGATCGGCTGCGCAAGGAAATCGGCGACAAGGCCTTCAAGACCTGGTTTGGCGAGGTCGAGCTCGGCAAGCTCGAGACCGGCAAGCTGCGCCTCTATGCCCCGACCCGCTTCGTGCGCGACTGGGTGGCGCGCCACTACGGCGACCGGGTGCTCGCCTATTGGCAGGCGGTCAACAACGGAGTGAGCAGCGTCGAGGTCAACCTCGTGCCGCCACCGGCCCCGCGGCGGGCCAACGACATCATCGCCATGCCGCCCTTGCCATCCTCACCGCAGGGCTATGCCTCGTCGATGCCACGCCTCGGCCCGGCGATCGGCCGTGGCAGCGACGAGGCCTTCCAGGGTTCCGAGGCGCGTTACACCTTCGCCAACTTCGTGGTCGGCAAGCCCAATGAATTCGCCTATGCCGCCGCCCGCAACATCGCCGAGCAGGACCGGCCGCTGCCCGAGCGCAATCCGCTCTATATTTTCGGTGGTGTGGGGCTGGGCAAGACCCATCTGATGCACGCCATCTGGCATGCCATCCGCGAGCGCGATCCCAAGACCCGGGTGCTCTATCTGACGGCCGAAAGCTTCGTGAATCGCTTCATCCAGGCGCTGCGCACCAAGAGCACCGGCCAATTCAAGGAGCTGTTCCGCAATGTCGATGTGCTGATGGTCGACGATGTGCAGTTCATCTGCGGCAAGGAAGCCAGCCAGGACGAGTTCTTTTTCACCTTCAACTCGCTGGTCGAGCAGAACAAGCAGATCGTGCTGTCGTCGGAGAAGCCGCCCAGCGAACTGCAGGACATCGAGGAGCGCATGCGCTCGCGGCTGGGCAGCGGCTTGGTCGCCGACATCCATTCCTCGACCTACGAGCTGCGGCTCTCCATCCTGCAGGCCAAAGCCGAAACAGCGCGTATTCCGGTACCACTGTCGGTGTTGGAGTTCCTGGCGCACAAGATCAGCACCAACATCCGCGAGCTGGAAGGCGCGCTCAACCGGGTGATCGCCCACGGCCAGCTCATCGGCCGCGAGATCACCGTGGAGATGGCGCAGGACGTCCTGCACGACCTGCTGCGCCAAGCCGACCGCAAGGTGACGGTCGACGAGATCCAGCAACGCGTGGCTGCGCACTACAACATCAAGCTCGCCGAGATGAGCTCGCCCAGGCGTGCCCGCTCGGTCGCCCGGCCACGCCAGGTCGCGATGTACCTCGCCAAGCAGCTCACCACGCTCAGCCTGCCGCAGATCGGCAAGCGCTTCGGCAACCGCGATCACACCACCGTCATGCATGCCGTGCGCAAGATCGAGGAACTCAAGGTCTCCGATCTGTCGATTGCAGAGGATGTCGAGTTGCTCAAGCGCCAGTTGCAGGGCTGACGCCCCGCCGACAGGCGACACGGGACGGGGCCGGTGGAGGCCCCGTTTTGCTTGGGATTCAAGCCGTTAAGGGCCTCAAATCGCGAGGGAAATTGCTTCCCGGCGAGGCCGGTCGTGGTATAGTCTGCAACCGTTCCGCAGCGGTCTTTTCAGGCCGGCGAAACGGGGTGTCTAAACCGCTTTTTTGGCCCCTCGTTACAGCGACCAAACCATGAAACTGACGATCGAACGGGCAGCCCTCCTGAAGGCGCTGGCTCATGTCCAGAGTGTGGTCGAACGGCGGAACACGATCCCGATCCTGTCCAATGTGCTGATCACGGCACAGAAGGGGCGGCTCAGTCTGGCGGCGACCGACATGGATCTGGCCATCACCGAGCAGGTCGACGCGACGGCGGCCAAGACCGGCTCGACGACGGCGCCGGCGCATACACTCTACGAAATCGTGCGCAAGCTGCCCGACGGTGCGCAGGTCGAGCTCGAGACGGCATCGGACGGCAACAGCCTGGTGATCCGCGCCGGCCGGTCGCGCTTCACCCTGCAGTGTCTGCCGCCGGCCGATTTCCCGGCCATGACCGAGGGCGACCTGCCGCATCGTTTCCAGCTGCCGGCGACCGACCTCAAGGGCATCATCGACCGCACCCGGTTCGCCATCTCCAACGAGGAGACGCGCTACTACCTGAACGGCATCTATTTCCACGCCGCCACGGCCGGCGGGACGGCTGTGCTGCGCGGCGTGGCGACCGATGGCCATCGGCTGGCCCGCGTCGAGGTGCCGTTGCCCAAGGGCGCCTCGGACATCCCGGGCGTCATCGTGCCGCGCAAGACGGTGGGCGAGGTGCGCAAGCTCCTCGACGAAAGCGACGGATCGGTCGACATCGAGCTTTCCGACACCCGGATCCGCTTCGCCTCGGGCGGCGTCACCTTAGTCAGCAAGCTGATCGACGGCACCTTCCCCGACTACGAGCGCGTCATCCCGACCGGCAACGACAAGGTGCTGAACGTGCCGTGCAAGGAGTTTGCCCACGCCGTCGACCGCGTCTCGACCATCTCCACCGAGAAGTCGCGGGCGATCAAGCTGGCCGTCGCCAAGGGCGTGGTCACGCTGTCGGCGACCAGCCCCGACGCCGGCAGCGCCACCGAGGAGATCGAGGTCGACTACAAAGCGGCGGCGCTCGAGATCGGCTTCAACTCGCGCTACCTGCTCGACATCACCGAGCAAATCGCCGGATCCGAGGCCCGCTTCCTGATGGCCGACGCGGGCTCCCCCACCCTGGTGCGTGACGGCGCCGACGAAAGCGCCCTCTACGTGCTGATGCCGATGCGGGTATGACGGCGCCGCCGATCAGCGCGCTCGCCTTCACTCCCGACGCCGCAACCGGCGCAGCGCCGGCGGTTCTGGCCGTGCGCCAACTGCGCCTGAGCGACTTCCGCAACTATCGCCAGCTCCGCCTCGACTGCGGACCCGAGCCGGTCGTGCTGGTCGGGGCCAATGGCGCCGGCAAGACCAACCTCCTGGAGGCGCTGTCCTTCCTGGCACCCGGCCGCGGCCTCCGGCGGGCGCGGCTAGACGAGGTCGGCCGCCGCTCGCGCAACGGCGAGCCGGATGCGCCGGCGTGGGCGGTCGCAGCGACGCTCGACACGCCGGACGGACGGCTCGCCGTCGGCACCGGCCTGGAACCCGGCCGCAGTGAAGGCGCCGCGCCACGCCGCGCGGTGCGCATCGACGGCCGGCCGGCCGCCAGCCAGACCGCGCTTGGCCTGCATGTCGCGGCGGTCTGGCTGACGCCACAGCTCGACCGGTTGTTCCTCGATGGACCGGGCGAGCGCCGGCGCTTTCTCGACCGGCTGGTGACGGCCCTGCACCCCGAGCACGCCGGCGACGTGGCGGCCTACGAGAACGCGCTGCGCCAGCGCGCCCGCCTGCTGGCAGATCGGGACAAAGGCGGCAGTCGCGACCCGCATTGGTTCGGCGCGCTCGAAGACACCATGGCCCGTCACGGCATCGCCCTGGCTGCGGCGCGCGCCGACACCGTCCATCGCCTCGACGCGGCGGCGCGGCTGGGCGTCGGCCCCTTCCCGCGGGCGGCGCTCGCCATGACGGGCGAGGTCGACGGCTGGCTGACCGGCATGGCCGCTCTCGACGCCGAGGATCGCCTGCGGGCCGCCCTTGCCGCCAACCGCGGACGCGACGGCGAAAGCGGCACCACGCTTTGCGGCCCGCACCGCAGCGAACTCGCGGTGCGCCATCTCGACCTCGACTTGCCGGCGGCTGAGGGCTCGACCGGCCAACAGAAGGCTTTACTGGTATCGATCGCGCTGGCCCACGCCCGTCTGGTGGCGCTGTCGCGCGGCCGTGCGCCTCTGCTGCTGCTCGACGAGATCGCCGCCCATCTCGACGCCGCGCACCGCGCAGCGCTGTTCGAGGAAGTGGTGGCCCTTGGCTTGCAATGCTGGATGACCGGCACCGAGGCCGAACTGTTCTCGCCGCTGGCCGGCCGCGCCCAGGTCCTGTGCGTGGTCGACGGCTCGATTGCGACGGCCTGAACCCCTTTCGAAAGCGAGATCATGAGCGACGACAACAGCATCAAGACTCCAGGCGCCGACGACTATGGCGCTGATTCGATCAAGGTGTTGCGCGGACTGGACGCCGTGCGCAAGCGGCCGGGCATGTATATCGGCGACACCGACGACGGCACCGGCCTCCATCACATGGTGTACGAGATCGTCGACAACGCCATCGACGAGGCGCTGGCCGGCTTCTGCGATCGTGTCGAGGTCGTCCTGGATGGCGACGGCTCGGTGACGGTGCGCGACAACGGCCGCGGCATACCGACCGACATCCACAAGGAAGAAGGCGTCTCGGCCGCCGTCGTGATCCTCACCCAGCTTCATTCCGGCGGGAAGTTCGATCAGAACTCCTACAAGGTGTCGGGCGGCCTGCACGGTGTGGGCGCAGCCGTGGTCAACGCGCTGTCCGAGCAGCTCGACGTGCGCATCTGGCGCAACGGCAAGGAGCACTTCGTGCGCTTCCGCCACGGCGACCCGGAGGGCGACCTCAAGGTCGTGGGCGATGCACCGTCGGGCAAGCGCGGCACGGAGCTGACTTTCCTGCCTTCGGGCAAGACCTTCACCAAAACCGAATTCGACTATTCCACGCTCGAGCACCGACTGCGCGAGCTTGCCTTCCTGAACTCGGGCGTGCGCATCGTGCTGACCGACGAACGGGGCGCCGAGCCCAAAGTCTCGGATATGTACTACGAAGGCGGCATCGAGGCCTTCGCCAAGTATCTCGACCGCAACAAGCAGGTGTTGCACAGCCCGCCGGTGTCGATCCGCAGCGAGCGCGAAGGCATCACCGTCGAAGTCGCCATGCAGTGGAACGACAGCTATCACGAGACGATGCTGTGCTTCACCAACAATATCCCGCAGCGCGACGGCGGCACGCATCTCGCCGGCTTCCGCGGCGCGCTGACGCGCACGCTGAACAAGTATGCCGACGAAAGCGGGCTGTCGAAAAAGGAGAAGGTGAGCCTGACCGGCGACGACATGCGCGAGGGCCTGACCTGCGTGCTGTCGGTCAAGGTGCCGGAGCCGAAATTCTCCTCGCAGACCAAGGACAAGCTGGTGTCGTCGGAGGTCCGCCCGGTGGTCGAATCGCTGGTCGGCGACAAGCTCGGCCAGTGGTTCGAGGAGCACCCCAGCGAGACGCGCAAGATCCTGACCAAGGTGATCGAGGCCGCGGCGGCCCGCGAGGCCGCCCGCAAGGCGCGCGAACTCACCCGTCGCAAGGGCGCGCTCGATGTCAGCTCGCTGCCCGGCAAGCTCGCCGATTGCCAGGAGCGCGATCCGGCACTCAGCGAGCTGTTCATCGTCGAGGGCGATTCGGCCGGCGGCTCGGCCAAGCAGGGGCGCAACCGCGCCTTCCAGGCGATCCTGCCGCTGCGCGGCAAGATCTTGAATGTCGAGCGTGCGCGCTTCGACAAGATGCTGTCGTCGGCCGAAATCGGCACCTTGATCACCGCGCTGGGCACCGGCATCGGCCACGACGATTTCGACATGGCCAAGCTGCGCTACCACAAGATCATCATCATGACCGACGCCGACGTCGACGGCAGCCATATCCGCACGCTGTTGATGACGTTCTTCTATCGCCAGATGCGCCAACTGATCGACGCCGGCCATCTCTACATCGCCCAGCCGCCGCTGTTCAAAGCCGCCAAGGGCAAGTCGGCGATCTATCTCAAGGACGAACGCGCGCTCGACGACCATCTGATCGACAGCGGCCTGGACGGCGCCACCTTCAGGCTGGGCAACGGCTCGGTACAGAGCCACGAGGATCTGCGCCGCACGGTCGACATCGCCCACTCGGTCGCCAATCTGGTGAAGCCGCTGTCGCTGTCGCGGCGCGTCACCAGCCAGGCGGTGATCGAGCAGGCGGCGATCGCCGGCGCCCTCAATCCCGAGATCCTGGCCGACGCCGGCCTCGCTCGGCAGAGTGCCGACTATATCGCCCGTCGCCTCGACGCGGTGAGCCCGGCGCTGGAACGCGGCTGGAACGGCGAGCCGACATCCGACGGTGGGCTCGCCTTCGCGCGGCGCCTGCGCGGCGTGCAGGAACGCCATGTCATCGACGGACCGCTGATCCGCAGTGCCGAGGCGCGCAAGCTCGATGCGCTGGCGGCCGAGCTGCAGACCGTTTACCTGCGACCCGGCACGTTCGTGACCAAGGACAAGGAAGTTTCGATCGCCTCGCCCACCGAGCTATTCGCCACCGTGCTCGAAGCCGGCCGCAACGGCGTTGCCATCCAGCGCTACAAGGGCTTGGGCGAGATGAATCCCGACCAGCTCTGGGAGACCACCCTCGACCCCGAGGCACGCACGCTCCTGCAGGTCAAGATCAATCATGCCGACGAGGCGGACGAAATCTTCGCGACTTTGATGGGCGATGTCGTCGAACCGCGCCGCGAGTTCATCCAGGAGAATGCATTGAAGGTCGCCAATCTCGACGTTTAGCCCGGTTGTAGTTCTACAGCACGACTGCAGCGGTGGTCGGCGTTCCGCGTCTCAAGCCGGCCTCGCGGCTTTTTGATGCGTCACCAAGACCAGAGTTAGGGACCGACTTCTCATCGACAAAATGGCTTGTAAACTGTCGTCGTGATTCGCAACCTCACCCTGGTCCACGTGCTGCTGGCGCTGGCGTCCGCCGCCTGCATCTACCTCGTCGTGCGGGAACTGCGCCGGCCCTATGTCTCGCAATGGCGCCTGTTCGCGCCCGGCGCGGCGGCGGCGTTCGTCGCCGCGGGCCTGTTCCTGATCCAGACGGCGGCAGGACAGCCGCTATGGGCATTCATCGTCTCCGCCATCATCGGCCTAGTGATCGGCGGCGTGCGCGGCATGATGATCGGCCTGCAGCATGACCTCTACCGGCCGCAGCTCATGATTTCCCATGGCGCCAAGCTGGTGCTGCTCTACGTCGCGCTCGGCGTCGGACTGTGCGCCTCGCTCGAGATCGCCGGCGCCTTCGCAAGCCCGGCCATCGAGAAGGTCCGTTTGTGGGCGGCGCTGAGCGCAGCGGTCTGCGCCGTGGCGATGCTGGCCCGCGCCCTCGTCCTGACGATCAGGTTGCACCACGACGTCTGACGACGGTCGCGGCGGGACCTACAGCACCATCTGGGTCTGGGTCACCACCGCCACAAGCTTGCCCTCGGCGGTCGTGATCCGCGTCTGCCAGACCATGGTGCGGCGGCCGCGATGGATCGGCGTAGTGTCGCCGATCACCGTAGTGCCGACCGGTGCCGGCCCGACGAAGTTGGTCTTGCTCTCGATCGTGGTCGTGCCCTCGGGCAAGTTGAGCACGGTGGCGGCGGCCCCCAACGTGTCGGCGAAGGCCATGACCGCGCCACCGTGCAGGATGTCGGGCCGCGTGCAGAGTTCGGGCCTGACCACCATCTCGGCCTTCACTCCGGTCTCGCTCGCGGCCACGAACTTCAGCCCCAAGACCTTGGCGAAAGGCAACGGATGGTCGTTCAGGAGCTGAAGTTTGTCCATGGTCGCGATCCTCTAGTTGGCGGCACGCAGTTCGTCGGCGGCGAGCCGGCGCAACCCGACATACTCCAGGATCGCGAGATCGGCCACGACCAGGGCCACCACGGCGATGCCGGCTACACCAGCAATCGTCCATGTGCCGGGTAGAGTCAGAACGAGGGCGCTGCCGATCACCCAGGCAAGGTCGGCCGCGAAAATGCCGCGCGCCCACGCCCGTGGCAGCACGCCGCGCGACGCCACCCAGGCGCAGAGCGCGCCGAAGGCAACGAAGCCGATACCCAGGAGTTCAAAGACGACGGCAAGATCGACACCCGCCACGGTCACCGGACCGCGCGTCGCCGCAGCCGCGAAGGGACCGCCGAAGGCGGCAATGATCAAGCCCGAAACCACGGATAGCGCCGCATTGGCCCATAGCGTGCGGCGCAGCAGTCGGTCGGATGAAGCAGTCATGACGTCCTCCTCGGCTTGGATCAACAAGCCGGACATCGCATCGCACTCGCGCTCCAGCAATTACGCCGGAGGTAATCGGCGGACCAACGGAGAGATGCTAGCTTGCCGGGCATGATGCGGACCTCGCCTGCCCCAGCGCCGTCGGTGGCTTCCTCGCAACCCGACCTGTTCGGCCCCATGTTGCGCACCTGGCGTCGCCGCCGCGGTGCCAGCCAGCTCGCGCTGGCCCTGCAGTCGGGCGTGTCGCAGCGCCACCTTAGCTTCCTCGAATCGGGCCGCGCGCGGCCGAGCCGCGAGATGGTGGTGCAACTCACCACCGCCCTCGACGTGCCGTTGCGCCAGCGCAACGCCATGCTGCTCGCCGCGGGCTTCGCGCCGGCCTATCGCGAGACCAGCCTCGCCGCACCGGAACTCTCTGCGGTGCGCAAAGCGATCGACCACATGCTGCGCCAGCAGGAGCCTTACCCGGCCGTAGTGATCGATCGGCTGTGGAACCTGATGCAGGCCAACGAGGCGGCCCAGGCCTTCACGCTGTTCCTGTTCGAAGGCCCGCCGCCGCCACCACCGCCAGGCAAGCCGCCCAACCTCCTGCGCTGGCTGCTCGACGCCAAGGCGCTACGCCCCAAGATCTCCAACTGGGAGGAGGTGGCGCGCCATCTCGTGGCCACGACCTATGCCGAGATCCTGGCCGATGGCGGCGAGCCCAAGGCGCTGGCTTTCATCGAGGAGATCATGGCCTACCCCGATGTTCCGGCCTCGTTCCGCAGGGTCCGCTTCGAAGAGCGGCCGACGCCGGTGCTGACCGTCGACTACCTGGTCGGCGGCAAGGCGATGTCGGTCTTCTCCACCATCGCCACTCTCGGCACGCCGCAGGACGTGACCCTGCAGGAAGTCCGCATCGAAAACTTCTTTCCGGCCGACGAGCGCAGCGACGCGCTGTTCAAAAGCCTGGCGGCCAAGGGCTAAAGTCGCCATCGTCGCTGATCCGCAGTCCTTGGCGCTGCGTAAAATCGTCGTTGGGGGCGACAATGAAACCACCAAGCACGCAATGGCGCGAACAGATCGCGCCCGACGAAGCGAGCCACGAAGCGCGCATCGCCACGGTGATCGCCGGCTTGCAAGCCGCCAAGTCGGCCAGGTTCGGCAAGGGCCGTGCCCTCCATCGCAAGCAGCTCTTGGCTGCCGCTGGTACGCTCGACGTGCTCGACGGGCTGCCCGAACATGCTCGGCACGGGCTGTTCGCCACCCCCGGTCGCCGCCGCGCCCTGGTACGGCTGTCCAACGGCGGACCCGATCTCGCCGCCAACCGGATTCCCGACATACGGGGTCTTGCCTTGAAGGTGCTGGACGTTTCGGGCGAGGCGGCGCTGGGCGGAACGACCGATCATCAGGATTTCCTGATGATCAACCAGGATCGCGCGCCGGGCACCAGCAGCCACGAGTTCATCGACTTCCTGGAGGCGGCGACCAAGAGCCAATTGACCGGCATCCTCCATCTCTTCAGGGCGCACGGCATCGCCGGCGGCTTTGCGCGCGTGCGCACGCTGGGCGCCATGCTGAACAAGAAGTTCAATGGCTTCGCTGCTGAGCGTTTCAACACCGTGACACCGCTTTGCTGTGGCCCATATGCCGTCCGCGTGCGCCTGACGCCGACCGGCAATCCGCCACCGGCGGCACGCTCGAAGGACATCGCCGAGGACATGCGCGAACGGTTGGCGCTGGGCCCGCTGACCTGGAACCTCGAGCTGCAATTCTTCGTCGACGAAGCCACGACCCCGATCGAGGATGCAGCCGTGGCGTGGCCCGACCAGGAAACGCCGATCGTCACGGTGGCCCGCCTGACTCTGCCGCAGCAGGGCGTCGACGCGGTGGCGGCCGAAGCCGACACGGCGCGCTTCGATCCGTGGGGTGGGCTCGCCGCCCATCGCCCGTTGGGCGAGATCATGCGGGCGCGCAAGGTCGCCTATCGCGCTAGTCAGCTGGGTCGCGGCGCGGCCTGACCGGCGCGTTGCGACGCTTCGGCGGAGCCTTGCATCGCGTGAACCTCGGATAGGGCGTCGTCGATCGAGCGCCTGTACCGGACCTCGGGCCGGCGCGCACCGCCGGCCAGCAGGACACGCCGTACCGCAGGCGTCGTTCCCGTGACGAAGACTCTCACCTCGTGCCGGCCGGCCTTGCGGGCGATCGCGGCGATGGCGTTGGCCGCCGTCGAATCGACGAACGACACGGCGGAGAAGTCGATCACCAGCGCCCGGTGCCGGTCGCCGATGCGATCGAGCACGGAGTTGAGCGTCGATGCCGTGCCGAAGAAGAAAGCGCCGGACAGCCGGTAGACGACGACGACGGCGGCGTCGGTCGCCAGCTTCGGATCGTAGGGAGATCGCAGGCCGGCATCGTCCGGTCGATCCGCCGACACGAGCGGTGCGTGCGCCTCGATGCCGGTGACGCCGGCCATGCGCCTGATGAACAGGGCGGCACCGAGCGCGAAGCCGACGACGATGCCTTCGGTCAGATCGCGGAACACCGTCAGCAGGAAGGTCACGAGCACCACCACGGCGTCGCCGCGCGAACTGCGCAGTAGGCCGATGAATTCGTATTTCTCCGCCATGTTCCAGGCGACGATCGCCAACACTCCCGCCAGGCCGGCGAGCGGAATGTAGGCGATGAGCGGCGCGGCCAGCAGCATGAAGATCAGGAGAACGGCCGCGTGGATCATGCCCGCGATCGGCCCGCGAGCGCCAGCGCGCACGTTGGTCGCGGTGCGCGCGATGGTCCCGGTGACGGGTATCCCTCCGAACAGCGCCGCGCCGACGTTGGCGACCCCTTGTGCAAGAAGCTCGCAGTTCGAGCGATGTCGTCGCCCGGTCATGCCGTCGGCAACCACCGCCGACAACAGCGACTCGATCGCGCCCAGCAAGGCAAAGGCCACGGCATCGGGAAGCACGGCCTGCATTTTTTCCAGCGACAAGGCCGGCACGCTCGGCGCCGGCAGCATCGAGGGGATGCCACCGAAGTGGCTGCCGATAGTTTCGACCGGCAACGCCCCGACCCATGTCACGACGCTGACGAGGGCAACGGCAATCAACATGCCGGGCCAGGTCGGTCGCAGCCTCCTGGCGCCGACAATCAAGCCAATCGTCAGGATCGACAACGCCACCGCGGCGGGGCTGAGCGTGTCGCTCGACCGTGCCAGCATCTCTACCTTGGCGACGAAGGCCGCTGGCTCCTTGTCGTCGAGTCTCAGTCCCAGGAGGTTCTTTACCTGACTGGCGAAGATGATGATGGCGATGCCCGCCGTGAAGCCGACCGTCACCGGATAGGGAATGAACTTGATGAAGGTGCCGAGCCGCAGAAGGCCCACCACTATGAGGAACAGGCCGGCCATCATCGTCGCCAGGACCATGCCCTCGATCCCGTGCCGGTCGACGGTCGATGCCACCAGGACGATGAACGCGCCGGCCGGACCGCCGATCTGGAACCGACTGC
>VGCQ01000003.1 GCA_016870055.1 Alphaproteobacteria bacterium
AGGGAAACTTGTCGAACAGCCCGTCCTTGACCATTGCCTCGGCGCCGCCGCGGCCTTCCTCGGCGGGCTGAAAGATGAAGTGCACCGTGCCGTCGAAGTCGCGCGTCGCCGACAGGTACTTGGCGGCGCCGAGAAGCATGGTGGTGTGGCCGTCATGGCCGCAGGCGTGCATGCGGCCATGGTGGCGGCTGCGGTGGTCGAAGGTGTTGTGCTCGTCCATCGGCAGCGCATCTATGTCGGCGCGCAGCCCGATGGCGCGCGGGTTGTTGCCGACCCGGATGGTGCCCACCACGCCGGTCTTGCCGATGCCGGTAGTGACCTCGCAGCCCCACTCCTTGAGTCTGTCGGCGACGATCCGCGAGGTGCGCTCCTCCTCGAAGCCGAGTTCAGGGTGGGCATGGATATCGCGGCGGATGGCGGTGAGCTCGGCCGCCGCGGCGGCGATCTTGGGTTCGATCTTCATGTTGCTTCAGGACTCCAAAAGGAAGGACGTGATTACACGACGAAATTCGGCGCCATGCACGTTCGGATATGCATGGCCGCCGTCGGGCAGGACATAGGCCCGAGCGCCTGGGATCAGGCGCACCAATTCCTCGGTGAAATAGAGCGGCGTCACGGTATCGTCACGCGCGCAGACGGCAAGTGTCGGCGCGCGGACCTTCTGCAGTTCGGCACGCCGGTCGTGCGCCACGATGGCGGCGATGCGGGAGAGCACGATCTCAGGCACCGGGATGGTTTCGTGCGCCCTTTGCTCAGCAGCGGCCAAGTCGGCATCGTGGTCGCGCACCCAGGCCGGCGTATTGAGGGCAAGGGCGCTGCTCTTGAGATAGGCTGCCGGGCCCAGCTCCTTCAGCATCAGCGACCGGACCTCGAACAGGCGGCGGAAGAAGGCATCAGTCTTGGCCCAGGTGGCGCTCAGCACCAGCCGATCGATGCGGTCGGCACGGTCGATCGCCAACACCTGCCCGATGGCGCCGCCGGTCGAATGGCCGCACCAATGGACGCGCTCGAAACCCAGGGCATTCATGAGCTGCAGGGCATCATCGGCCATCTGCTCGACCGAGTAGGTGATGCGCGACAGCGTGCTGCGCGCGGTGCCGCGGTGGTCGTGCACGACCACGGTGAAGTGTCGGGCGAGCGCCTCGACATTGGCTCCCCAGAAGCGGCCATCGCCGCCCAGGCCCGGCACCAGGAACAGGGCCGGTCCGCTGCCATGCTTCTCGTAGTAGAGTTCCGCTCCGTCGCGCAGTCTGACGTGTGGCATCCGACCCTCACCCACCTTTATAGTCCGCCAGGAGGAGAGCGCACGATGAAGCATCTGTCGATTGCCGCAATCACGCTCCTGGCAGCGTGCGCGCCCGAGCAGCAGCCCGTGACCGCCTTGATCGCCCGGCCGGCACCGGACGATCCGACGCCGGCTGGCATCGCCTACCTTTGCGATGGCCGCAAGGAAGTCACCGTCGTCTACGCCAAGAACCGAGCATCGGTGACCCTCGACGGCCGGACCTGGCGCATGGAGTACAAGCCGACCGACGGCGGATTCCGCTACGTCGATACCGCCAACGAATGGGTCGGCCGCGACGACCTCGCCTCGTTACGCCAGAATGGCACGGCCAAGCCGATTGCTTTCAACTGCCGGCCAACGCGTCGGACGTAGTCAGCTCAGCCACAGCTTGATCGAGTAGCCTACCAGGGCGGTGACGCCGACGCCGCCGGCCCACAGGCCGATGAACCACAGCCACTGCCTCACCTTGGGCATCAGTGATAGCCCTCGTGCCCGGTCTTGCCGCGGAACACCCAGTAGGAGTAGCCGGTGTAGGCGAGGATGATGGGCACCATCACCAGCGCGCCGGGCAGCATGAATTGCAGGCTGGCGGTCGGTGCCGCTGCATCCCAGATCGTGATCGTGGGCGGCACGACATAGGGGAACAAGCTGACGCCGAGGCCCGCGAGGCTCAGGGTGAAGATTGCGAGCGTCGCAATGAACGGCGTGTAGTGGTGACGTCGCATCAGGCTCCTGAAGAAGATCACGGTGACGACAGTGACGACCAGCGGCACCTGCGCCGTGAACAGGACCTGCGGCCAGGCAAACCAGCGCAGCCAGTAGGCCTGGCTCAGGAACGGCGTCGCCGCACTCACTGCAGCGATGGCCAGGATCGTGGCAATGCCGAGCCTGAAGGCCAGGCGGTAGCCGCGCGCTTGCAGGGTACCCTCGCTCTTCATGATCAGCCACGTGGCGCCCAGCAGTGCATAGCCGCAGATCAGGCTCGCGCCCACGAGGACAGTGAACGGCGTCAGCCAATCGAACCAACCGCCGGCATAAGCGCGGTGCTCGATCGCGATACCCTGGAGCAGCGCGCCAAGGGTGATGCCTTGCGTGAAAGCCGCTCCGATCGAGCCGACGGCGAAGGCGATGTCCCAATAGGCCCGATGGCCGGGATCGCGCCAACGGAAATCGAAGGCGACACCGCGGAACACCAGGGCCAGCAGCATCGCCACGATCGGTGCGTAGAGCGCCGACAGGATGGTGCTGTAGGCGAGTGGAAATGCCGCCAACAGGCCGCCACCCCCCAGCACCAGCCACGTCTCGTTGCCGTCCCATACCGGTGCGATACTGTTCATCGCCGTGTCGCGCTCGCGGCCGATCGGCAGCCAGGGAAACAGGATGCCGACCCCAAGATCGAAGCCGTCCATCGCGACATAGGCAAAAATCGCAAAGGCGATGATGAACGCCCAGACGGTGGGCAGGTCGACCGTGGCCATCAGTTGGCTCCCTCGGCGACCTGCGGGGCAGGCGTTATGCCGGCAGCGCGCATGGGCTGGTCGTGGGCCGGGCCAGCCTCGCCGGGCTGCGGCGGCCGGTTCATCAGCCGCAGGATGTAGAAAACGCCGGCGCCGAACACGATGAAGTAGACGACAATGAAGGCAAGCAGGGAAGCGGCAACGGCCGGCGCGTCGAGCGGCGAGGCGGAGTCTGCGGTACGCAACAGGCCATACACCGTGTAGGGCTGGCGACCGACCTCAGTGGTGATCCAGCCGGCGATCACCGCAACGAAACCCGCTGGCCCCATGACGAGCGCGAACCGATGCAGCAGTGACCATTCGAAGAGCCGACGGCGAAGCCGTGCCAGAAGGCTCGCCGCTGCCAGAAGCAGCATGAGCAGACCCAGTCCCACCATGATGCGGAAGGCCCAGAAGACGATCGCTACCGGCGGCCACTCCCGGCGATCGACGGTATCGAGGCCGGCGAGCGGGGCGTCGAGCGAATGCTTCAGGATCAACGACGAGGCTTTGGGAATCTCCACTGCATAGAGGTTCTTGCCTTGCGTCTGGTCGGGCTACGCAAACAGCACGAACGGCGCTCCATCGGGGTAGCTCTTGAAGTGGCCTTCCATGGCCATGATCTTCACCGGCTGATGCTGTAGCGTGTTCAGCCCGTGCTGGTCGCCGGCCAGGATTTGTAGCGGTGCCACGACAGTGATCATGCCCATGGCCATCGAGAACATGGTCCGCGCACCCGGGTTCGCTCGCGCACGCAACAGATGCCAGGCGCCGACCGCGCCCACGACCAGCGCGGTGGTGAGATAGGCGGCGAGCACCGTGTGAACCAGACGGTATGGAAAGGACGGATTGAAAATGATGGCCAGCCAGTCGACCGGCACGAACTGGCCGCTCTCGCTGACGGCGTGCCCGGATGGCGTGTGCATCCAGCTGTTGGCTGCCAAAATCCAGAACGCCGAGATGAACGTGCCGACAGCGACCGCGAGCGTCGCAACAAAATGCAACGTCCTGCCGACGCGGTTCATGCCGAACAGCATGACGCCGAGAAAACCCGCTTCGAGGAAGAACGCCGTCAGCACCTCGTAAGCCATCAACGGACCGATCACCGGCCCCGCCTTGTCGGCGAACACCGACCAGTTGGTGCCGAACTGGCAGGACATGACGATGCCCGACACCACGCCCATGCCGAAGCAGAGCGCGAAGATCTTCAGCCAGTACTTGAAGAGGTCGAGATAGATCGAGCGGCCAGTCCACAGCCACAGCCCTTCGAGCATGGCAAGGTAGCTCGCGAGCCCAATGGTGAAGGACGGGAAGATGAAATGGAAAGAGACCGTGAACGCGAACTGCAGCCGGGCCAGCAGAGTGGCATCCAGGGCTTCGAGCATGACAAACACCTCGATAGTCAATTTAGTCAGCCGAAAGCGTCGAATACCTCGGCGATAGTGTCGCGCGACACCCCGGCACGCAGGCAAGCCTCGAGCAGCACGCGCGCCTTCAAGGGATGCAGGCGGCCGCCCCAGATCAGCCCGGCCTTGCGCAGCTCGATCTCCGCCGACGCCCCGCCATAGGTGTGGCGCAGCAGGGGTCCGCCGCCGGCGCGCGGCGATACGACGGTCGGCAGGACCGCGGCGAGGCGCGCCACCGACCCGGCCATACGCTCGGGAACGTGGCCGCCACCCATCGCGCCGATCACCGCGCCGCGATAGCCCAGCCGGTCGGGCGCGTTGAGCATGGCTTCCAGCAACGCGCCCGGCTCATCGAGCCCCAGCCACAGCAGCGCTACCGGCTGCGCCCGCCCGGCGACCTTGCCGAGCTTGTTGCGCGCGATGTCGATCGGATCGCGCACCGGCAAGCCGAGCGGCACAACGCGTCCTTCGACCAGGGCGGCGAGCGGTCCGGTCTGCGGCGCGGCGAAGGCGTCGAGGCGCGTCGGATGAGCCTTGATCACGTCGGCCGCGGCATAGACCTCGTCCAGCATCACAGCCATGACGCCGAGCGACCGTGTATGTCGCCGAATCCAAGGATCGCAGGCGACGCGCACCGCCGCCAGGAGGTTGCCTGGCCCGTCCGGCGAGGTGAGCGCGGGGTTGCGCATCGCCGCCGTCACGATCACCGGCTTGTCGCCGCGCAGCAACAGATCGAGCAGGAAGCCCGTCTCCTCCAGCGTGTCGGTGCCCTGGGTCACGATCACACCGTCGGCTCGCGACGCGGCGATCTTCGCTGCCAGAGCGTGGATCTGGTCGAAGGAAAGCGAATGGCTGCCAACCCGCGATACTGTCTCGGCCTCGATGTCGGCCAAGCCGGCGAGCGCGGGGACTGCCGCCACCAGATCGTCGGCACCCGCCCCCATTTGCATGACGCCGCTGGCGTCCGGCCGCGTGGCGATGGTGCCGCCAAGCGCAAGAATGTGAATGCGCCGCTTGCTCATGTCCCGAGCCTCATCGATTTGAAGAAGCGCTCGGCCTCCGGGGTGCGCAACGTATCGGCTGGAGCGAGGTAGGCGAGCGAGACGAAGCGCCGCCCTTTCAGGATGACGAGCTGGCGCAGCACTGTGCCACCGGGCACCGATCCCATCGAGTCGACGGCCGGCGCGCCCTGTACGTCACGCCACTCGACGCTGGCCCACTTGCCGCCGGCCAGTCGTTGGGCACGGTCGTCGAGCACGGACTGCAGGTAGGGGCGCGGCTGGCGTGCATCGATATCGGGGGGCAACAGCGCCGTCTGCGCCACGAAAGACAGCCGTCGATACTCTAGACTGTAGGAGTGATAGGCAAAGCTCGCGCCGCCCGGCGAGCGCGTGTCGATCACCTTGTAGACGGGTTCGCCCGGCATATCGACGACGAAGGCATTGCCGGGCCCGCGCACGGCATACCAAGTCGATTGCGCGGCAACGCTGGACGTCATCAAAAGCGGCAGGCAAACGAACATCCGTCGGGTCGTCCCGAGCGAGGCGAAGGACCTCATGACAGGTCAGCAAGCACGCTGGTGGTAGTCACCACGGGATCCTTTCCTTCGACCTTGCTCAGGACAGACGTTGTGCTTGGGACGACGGCGGGCGACCGAACTTCTCGCGCGCCTCGGCATCGCTGTAGTAGCCGAGTGCCACGTCGCGGGCGACCGCAGCGCGATCGCGCCTGGCCGGGTCGCCGAAACCTCCACCGCCTGGAGTCGATACGCGCACGACGTCGCCGACGCCAATTTCGATGTCCTGGTCCTTGGAGAGGTGCGGCGGCCGGTAGG
Source organism: Alphaproteobacteria bacterium (assembly GCA_016870055.1). GTDB lineage: Bacteria > Pseudomonadota > Alphaproteobacteria > Reyranellales > Reyranellaceae > Reyranella. Next base: position 6,022 of record VGCQ01000003.1, read on the forward strand.
TCTTGCCGCCCTGGGTCACCTCGACGGTATTGGTGCCGCCATCCTCGCCACCCAACACGCCTTGCGGGCCGGTGCGGCCGTGGTCCATCACCATGGAGACGCGCGCCTCGCCGCGGCGCAGCTTGATCGCATAGTTGATGCCGAAACCGCCGCGGAACTCGCCGGCGCCACCGGATCCTTCACGCAAGGAGAACTCCTCGAACAGCACGGGATAGAACTGCTCCAAGACCTCGACCGGCGGCATCTTGGAGATGCCGATGGTCGAGCAACCGTTGCTGAGACCATCGCCGCCCTGGAAGCCGCCATAGCCGCCACCGGTGAAGAGGTACATGATGTAGTTGCGCTGGCGCTCCGGATCGTAGCCGCCGACACCGAGATTGCCCGAGGTGCCGGCCGGTGCGGCGAACAACAGGTCGGGAATCGCCTTGGTCAGCGCGGCGAACACCGCCTCGGCGATTCGCTGGCTCACTTCGGCAGCACAGCCCGATACCGGTCGTGGGTACTTGGCGTAGAGGAAGGTGCCTTCCGGTTCGACGATCTTCAACGGCTCGAAGGTACCAGCATTGATCGGCACGTCGGGGAAGACATGCTTGACCGCCAGGTAGATCGCCGACTTGGTGGTGGCGATGACGCTGTTCATCGGGCCACGGCAGGGCGGGCTGGAGCCGGTCATGTCGAACGACAGCTCGTCGCCCTTCTTGGTGACCTTCATCTCGATGACAAGCGGCTCGTCGACCACACCGTCACTGTCGACCTGTGAGGAACCTTGATAGACACCGTCGGGAATGGCCGCGATCTTGGCCCGCATCTGCCGCTCGGCGCGATGGCGCATCTCGGCGATGGCTTGGCGTACCAAGCCGGCGCCATAGCGGTTGATCAACGCCGTCAGACGCTGCTCGCCGGTGGCGAGCGCGGCGGCCTGAGCCTTGATGTCTCCGATCCGCTGGTCGGCGATGCGGATGTTGCTCAGGATGATCGATAGAATCTCCTGATCCATCTCGCCCTTCTTGAAGAACTTCACCGGCGGCAGACGCAGGCCCTCCTGCTCCACTTCCGTCGCGCTGGCCGAGAAGCCGCCCGGCACCATGCCACCGACATCCGGCCAATGGCCGGTGTTGGCGAGCCAGGCAAAAAGCTCACCCTTGTAGAAGAACGGCTTCACGAAGCGGACGTCCATCAGATGCGTGCCGCCGAGGTAAGGATCGTTGACGATGAAGACGTCGCCTGGATCGACCTTGCCAGCGTAGTGCGACTTCACGCGCTCGATCACCGCCCGAGTCGAGAACTGCATGGTGCCGACAAATACCGGCAGCCCCAGCTCACCCTGGGCGATCAGCGCGCCGTCGGTCGCATCGTAGATCCCGTCGGACCGATCCATGCCTTCGGAAATCACCGGCGAGAAGGCCGAGCGCACGAAGGCCAGGTCCATCTCGTTGCAGACCTGGATCAAGCCGTTCTGGATGACCGTAAGGGTGACGGGGTCGAGGTTGGACATGATCTATGACTATCACAAGCCGCTACAGCTCGACATCGCCCTTGAGCAGCCGCTGTACGATGCTGCGGTTCAGGATCTCATTGGTACCGTCGGCGACATTGACGATGCGCAGCGCGTGCCAGGCATGGTGCAGGCCGACCTCATTGGTGAAGCCCATAGCACCGTGGGTCTGCATGGCGCGATCGACCGCCTTGTAGCCGACCTGTACGGAGTAGGCCTTGGCCATCGACAGCTCCTTCACGGCCGGCGCACCTTGGTCGAGCAGCGTTGCGGCGTTCAGCCCCATGAGATGGGCGGCATGCAGCTCGGTTGCGCTCTCGGCCAACGGAAAGGTCACGCCCTGATAATCGGCGATCGGCCGACCAAACGCCTGGCGAGTCTTGGCATAGTCGAGGGCAAGCTCCAGCGACCAACGGCCGTAGCCGACAGCACGCGCCGAATTGTAGATCCGGCCGAGCGACACGCCGTACAGTGCCGCGGCGAAGCCGTCGTGCAGCTCACCCACGATCTGCCAAGGCTCGACCCGAACGTCTTCCAGGCGCAATTCGGCTTCGTCGCCGCCGATATGGCCGAACAGGCGGATAACGCGCTGAACCTCGAAACCCGGCTGGTCGGTCGGCACCAGAAAGGCGCTGATGCCGCCTCGGCGTTGTGCGGCGCGCTCAGGATCGGTGATGGCGAAGACAATGCAATAGTCCGCGACCGGCGCGTTGGAGGTCCAGATCTTGCGACCGCTCAACCGCCAGCCATTGCCGTCCGGCTGGGCGCGCGTCGCCAATGCCGCGGCATCGGAGCCCGCCCCCGGCTCGGACAGGCCGAAGCACATCGACGCTTCGCCCGCCATCATCGGCGCCAGGATGCGCGCTCGAGCCTCGTCGGTCACCCGCTCGAGCAGGCGGCTGGGCCCGAACGCCCAGTGGCTGATGACATAGAGCATCAGCCAGTTCTGCGGGCCACACAGTCGGAACAAGGCCTCCCAGCCGACATAGTAGGCGAGGTGGCCGAGCCCACCGCCACCCAACGATTGCGGCACGCACATGTTGTAGTAGCCGGCCTTGGCCGAAACGCGGCGTACGTCACCGATCAACGATCTGAGGGCATCGGAGAAGCGGCCGTCCTCGCGGTACAGCCGACGTGGGTCCTCGAACAGATCGCGATGGTCGGCATGGCGCGGCAGGATCTCCTTGCGCGCGAAGTCGATCAGGCCCTCGCGCGCGGCGCGAACATCCTCAGGCAGTTCCCAGGCTATCGCAGACAACGGGCACCTCCGACTCGATTGGCCGAGCAATGTTGCCAGGGACATCGCCAAGAATCAGTGTCATCGGGCTCAAGCAAGCCGCGATACGAGACCCACTCCGGCGAGGTAGCACCGCTGGCTAAGCACCAGGAGCGGCTTCCAATCCCTGTCGGCCAGGATCAATATCCGAATGTTGGGCGCCAGGGCATCGGCCGGCGCGGCGCAGACAGGCATGAAGATGAGCAACGCGAGCCAGGATATCCCGATCATCGACATTGGCAGCCTTTGGGCATCGCCCGGCCTTTCGGATGTCGCCGCGCTGGCGCGCCAGGTGGATGCCGCTTGCCGCTCGATCGGCTTCTTCTATGTCGTCAACCACGCGGTGCCGCCAGCCATCGTCACCGAGACGTTTGCCGCCAACCTTTGGTTTCACGCCAAACCCTTCGAGGAGAAGATGCTTCTCAAGCTGAACAAGTGGCATCGCGGCTATCAAGCCATCGGCGGCTCGACGCTTGTTTCCTCACAGCGCTTCGCGGCGGCGCGCCACGCCAATCAACTCGAATCGTTCTTCATGCGCCACGAGGTCGATCCCGACGATCCGGCGTACATGAGCGAGCCGCTCCAGGGCCCCAACCAGTGGCCCGGCGATCCCTGGTTCCGCCGCGTCGTGGAGGCTTACGACCACGCCCTCAAGGATCTCGGCATGAAGTTGCTGCAGGTGTTTTCGACCGCAGTCGGCGAGCAACCCGGCTACTTCGATCGACGCTTCGCGCCACCGTCGACGGCCTTGCGACTGATCCACTATCCGCCAGCCCCGCAACGACGGCCGGAGGATCTCTACGGCATCCATCCGCATACCGACTACGGCTTCCTGACGATCCTTGCCCAGGACGACGTAGGCGGCTTGGAAATCCAGCGTCGCGACGGGCAGTGGGTGGCGGTACCAGCGATCCCCGGGACGTTCATCATCAATATCGGCGATGCGCTGGCGCGGTGGACCAACGATCAGTTCAACTCCACGCCCCACCGCGTGATCAACCCGTCGACCGAGCGCCCTCGCTATTCCATCGGCTACTTCTTCGATCCCAGTCTCGGTACCGAGGTTCGATGCCTGCCGAGCTTCGTCGGCGGCTCCGCGCCGGCCAGGTACGATGCCATCCGATACGGCGATTATTTCAGCATGAGGCTCGATGCCAACTACGCCGACCGGATCGGTGTCTAGTTGGCACGTCCCTCCGGTCGGCCTCGTGCGTTCGCCATGACGTCAGGGCGTGCAACGGCCGACGTCGCCATCGTCGGCTGCGGACCGGTCGGCGCGCTTCTGGCGAATCTACTGGGCCAAGCCGGCATTGCTGTCGAGGTCTACGACCGCGAACGCGACGTGTACCCGCTCCCTCGGGCCGTGCATTTCGACGGCGAGGTGATGCGCATCTTCCAGATGGCAAGGCTGGTCGACGAGATCGCTGCGTTCGCCCGCGCCTCGTCTAAAGGCATGCACTTCGTCAATGCCGAGGGCCGCACGTTGATGATCCGACGCGGCATCGAAGGCCCTGGGCCACATGGCTGGGCCGGCAACTGGTACTTCCATCAACCGTTGCTCGAGCAAGTCCTGCGCGAGGGTCTTGGCCGCTTTCCCAACGTTCGGATCCACCTTGGCCACGAGGTTGGATCGGTCGACGAACTCGGCGCGCGCTTCGTCGTCGGCTGCGACGGCGCGCGTTCGCTGGTGCGTCAGGCGATCGGCAGCAGGCGGGTCGATCTCGGCCTACATCAGCCTTGGCTGGTCGTCGATCTTCTCTGCGACCTCGGCCGGCCCCGCGTACAGGCCTTGCCCGATCACACGATCCAACTCTGCGACCCGGAGCGGCCGATGACGGTCGTGAATGTCGGCGGCGAGCGGCGGCGCTGGGAGATCATGCTGATGCCGGGCGACGATCCCGAGCGTCTGGCCGAACCTGCAATCTTCTGGCCGATGATGGCACGCTGGCTTGGCCCCGAGGATGCTCGCTTGGAACGCGCCGCGGTCTACACCTTTCACTCGGTGGTGCAGCAAGGTTGGCGCAAAGGTCGGCTTCTGCTGGCGGGTGACGCCTGCCACCAGACTCCACCTTTCCTGGGTCAGGGCATGTGTGCGGGCATGCGCGACGCGGCCAATCTCGCTTGGAAGCTCGCGGCGGTGATCAAGGACGGCGCCGGCGAGTCAGTGCTCGACACCTATGAAAGTGAACGCCTGCCGCACGCGCAGACCTTCATCGAGCTTGCCGTCAGATTGGGTGGTGTGCTGCAGGAGACCGACCATGCGGCCGCCGCCGCGCGCGATCGTCGTTTCGCGGCGGGCGTCGAAATGTTCGACTTCCCACAGCCACAGCTCGGCCCCGGTCTTCGCCTCGATGCACCGCCGCCCGTCGGGACGATCTTCCCGCAACCGCGCCTCACCGATGGCCGGCTGATGGACGAGGCGATCGGCCGGCGCTTTGCCGTGGTCGGTGACCACAGCTTGCTCGAAGACCTCCGGGCCGATGCTGTTTTGCTCCCCGACGTCGGCCTCGACTGGCTGAAGCGACACGGTGTGCGGGCAGCGATCCTGCGGCCGGATCGTTACGTCTTCGGCGTAGCGCAGGACCGCACTGAACTCGCTGCCGGACTCGCTGCCGCTAAGCTGGCGTAAACATCGGCAACGGTGGGCCGCCGTCGGTCGGCCGGAAGACCAACCTCACCGGCAGCTCGCAACGCAGCTTGTCGAAATCACAGTCGACGATGTTGGTCACCATGCGCGGCCCCTCGGCCAGGGTCACATAGGCCATGGCGTACGGCACCGGCGCACGACGCATGACGCTGTAGGAATAGATCGTGCCCTTGCCCGACGCCTCGATCCACTCGGTCTTGTCGCTGAAGCAGAACGGGCAGATGGTGCGTGGATAGTGGTGTGCTTCGCCGCAGCTCGTGCACTTGCGCACCAGAAGCTTGCCCTTGGCGGCGGCATCCCAATAGGCCTGCGTTTCGGCACTGATGGACGGCGCCGGCAGCTTTCGCTCTTTGGTGTCGGCCATGACCTATTCCCTCCCCAGGATGACAGTGGCGCTGCCGTGTCGCAGGCCGAGCGAGCCGCCAGTACCATGCGCCAGCGCGAAATCGCAGTTCTTCACCTGCACCGCCGGATGGGCCTCGCCACGCAGTTGGCGCACGGCCTCCAGAACCTTGGTGAGACCGCCGCGGTTGCCGGGATGGTTGCTGCACAGTCCGCCGCCGTCGGTGTTGAACGGCAGCTTGCCGACCCCCGAGATCAGATTGCCGTCGGCCACCAGCCGGCCGCCCTTGCCCTTCTCCGCGAAGCCCAGGTCTTCGAGCTGCATCAGTACGGTGATGGTGAAGCTGTCGTAGATCGACACGTACTTCATGTCGGAAGGCTTCACGCCGGCCTCGGCGAAGGCCGCCTGACCGGTGAACCGGGCGCCCGAGTAGGTGAGGTCGACCTTGCCGCCCATCTGCGTCTTGATGAACTCCGATGCGCCGAGCAGCTTGACTTTCGGTCGCTTCAACGACCGCGCGATCTCAGGGGCCACCACGACGATGGCGCCGCCGCCGTCGGTGATGACACAGCAGTCGAGGCGGCGCAGCGGGTCGGAGATCATCGGCGAGTTCACTACGTCCTCGACCGTGACGACCTCGCGCAGCAAGGCGTGCGGGTTGTGCTGGGCGTGATGCGAGGCGGCGACCTTGATCCACGCAAGCTGCTCGGCGGTGGTGCCGAACTCGTACATGTGGCGCATGGCGCACATCGCATACATGTTCACCACCGTCGGCCCGTAGGGAAACTCGAACGGCTCGTCCGGTGTCGGCGTGCCGCCGCGACTGCGTGGCACCGTGCCGGTCGCCATGCCCTCGGCGCGCGGTCGGCCGGCCAGGGTGATCAACGCTACTTTGCATTTGCCCGCTGCGATCGCCTCAGCGGCGTGACCGACATGCAGGACATAGGACGAGCCGCCGGTATCGGTGGAGTCGACGTGGCGCGGCCGCAGCCCCATGTACTCGACCATCGACATCGGCCCCAGACCTGGTGCGTCGCCGGCGCAGAAGTAGCCGTCGACATCGTCCTTGGTGAGGCCGGCATCTTCCAGCGCCTCCTTCGCCACTTCGGCATGGATTTGCGCCAGCGAGAGGTCCTTCGCGAGCCGCGTCGGATGCTCGTAGATGCCGGCAATGTAGGCTTTGCCCTTGATACTCATCGGCGGGCGAACTCCTCTTTCCTGTTGCACGGCATCGTGAGCGAACAGGCGCTCACGGAAAAGCGACGCCTTCCGCCCTGAAGAACCATGCTAGGCTCGACCCAACCGACAACTTTGAGGGAGGATACATGCTGGGTCGTCTAGTGACGTTCGTCATCGCGGGCTTGGCACTGATCGCCGGCACCGCCCATGCCCAAGGCAAGGCCGAGCTGCTGTGGTACAGCCAGGCCGCCTTCAAGCTCACCACGCCGGCGGTAAGGTGATCATGATCGATCCGTGGATCATGGGCGCCACCCGGATTCCGCCGGAACTCAAGGACCTCGACAAGATCGGCAAGGTCGACCTGATCCTGGTAACCCACGGTCATGGCGACCACCTGGGCGATGCACTGGAAATCTCCAAGCGCAACAATGCGCCGATCTGGGCGCCGGCCGGACTCAACCAAATGCTCCTGACGCTCGGCCTGATGCCAGCCAATCTCGTGCCGCGCATGAACAAGGGTGGCGTCATCGAGCCCTTCCCCGGCGTGAAGATCACCATGGTCCGCGCCGAGCATTCATCGGAGATAATCCTGAAGGATCCGGCGACCGGCAAGGACATGAGCTATGCCGCAGGCGAACCGGTCGGCTTCATCATCCAGCTCGAGAACGGCTTCAAGATCTACCACATGGGCGATACCGGCTTGTTCGGCGACATGAAGTTCATCGGCGAATACTACAAGCCCGATTTGCTCCTGGTACCGATCGGCGGCCACTTCGTCATGGACCCCAAGGACGCGGCCTATGCCACCAAGGAGCTGATCAAGCCCAGGATGGCCTGGCCAATGCACTACGCCAGCAACCCCTTCCTTCGCGGCACGCCGGCCGAGTTCAAGGCTGCGCTGGGCCAGACCTCGATCGAGGTGATCGACGCCGTGCCGGGCACGAAGAAGGAGTTTTAGGCTTCAATGGACCGCTGGCCTCCAGGCCACTCCTTTTCATGACGCGGACTTGGAGGCTCGCGGTCCAATGAGCTCCAATCACTCCGCCACGTCGCGCGCGCCGACGGTGCGCGCGCGGAACTCCTCCGGCACCGCGCGACCGACGTCGGTGAAGGCCTTCTTCACCGCCGCCACGGTCGGGCCGAACACCGCCTTGCGGTTCTCGCGCGCCCAGGCATTGGAGGCGACGATGGTATCGAGCGCGCCCTGAAAGCGCGGCATGACGTAGCGGGCGAACAGCTCGTAGGAGCGTAGCGTGGCCTCGCGGCTCGCCCACTCATGGGCACGGAACAGGACGCCGCCAAATCCGCCCTGGGAGTAGCCGAGCAGCCGTTCGATGCCTTTGGTCACCGTATCGGGCGTGCCGACCAAAGTCGTGCCCTGGGCGACACCTTCCCGCAGCGGGTCGTCGGAGCGGCCGGGCGGCCGACCCAGTGTATCTTCGAAGTAGGTCACGGTCTCACGCCGCTCCCCGACATGGACCTCGCGCAGGGCCTGCTCGTCATCCTCAGCGACATGCGCATTGACCACGATGCGCCACTTCGAGCGGTCGGCTTTGTAGCCGTGCTTGGCCGCCGTCTCCTCATAGATCGCCCATTGCTTGGCCATGGCTTCGGGGCCGCCCGGCAGGCCGGCGCCGATCGACAGCACGCCGAGCCCGTGCTTGCCGGCCGCGATCATGCCGGAGGGCGTGATGGTGCTGGCGCAGGCGATGGGGAAGTGCGGATAGGTGTAGGGGGCGAGGTGCAGTCGTGCCTCGCGGAGCTCGAACCAGTCTGTCTTCATGGTGACCGGCTCCTCGCACTTCAGTAGCTGCATGATGGCGGCGAGCGACTGCTCCATGCGGTCACGCTGGGTCGACGGCTCGATGCCCATCATATAGGCGTCTGACGGCAAGGCGCCGGGGCCGCAGCCCAGCATGGTCCGGCCGCGCGACATGTGATCGAGCTGCACGAAGCGGTTCGCCACTATCAACGGATGATGATAGGGCAGGCTGGTGACGCCCGAGCCCAGTCGGATATAGCGCGTGCGCTCGATGGCGGCGCCGATGAATACCTCGGGCGACGCGATGGTCTCCCAGCCGGCCGAATGGTGCTCGCCGATCCAGGCCTCGTCGTAGCCCAGCCCGTCGAGCCATTCGATCAACTCCATGTCGCGAGCCATGCCGAGGGTGGGGTTCTCGCCCAGCCGATGGAACGGGGCGAGGAAAATTCCGAACTGCAGCCCCTTGTGATTGCCGGTCTGTGCCATAGGACCCTCCGTCGCGGGCGACCGTAACACGCACCTACCGTTGACCGAAGCTGTGGCTTGCGCCGATCATTGCGCGATGGTCAATGCTTCCCTGCCGCTGTCGCGCTTCACCATCGTCGAAGTGAACGACAGCGACGTGCCGCTCTGCTTGCGGCTTGCGACTTCCCTCGCCGCCAAGATCGCGGCCGATCTCGGCGCCGATGTCATCAAAGTCGAGCCGCCGGACGGCGATCCGGCGCGCGCCGCTCCGCCGTTCTTGCCGTCCGGCGCCAGTGCGCTGTTTCAGTTCCTGAACACTTCCAAACGCGCCTTGGTGCTGGACCTGGCGACCGCGGCCGGCCGAGGCCGCCTGTCGCAGCTCCTCGATCGTGCCGACGCCTGCCTGTTCGAAGAACCGGCGTCCGTCGCACCGATGCTGCGCGCCGGGCGCGCGACACCGATCGAGATTGCAGGCTTTCCGTCGCAGATGGCCGCTGCCCGACGCCCGGTCAGCGAACTCGCCATTCAAGCGCTGGGCGGGCTGATGCACATGATCGGCGAGCCCGACCGCAAGCCCCTGAAGCTCGGCGGGCATCAAGCCTCCTATGCGGCAGGACTCACCGCGTTCACCGGGCTCGCTGTCGCCCTCGCCAGCCGCGACTTCGGCCGGCGCGCACCGTCGGTCCGTGTCTCGCTGGCGGAAGTCATGCAGTGGGTGAACTGGAAGGCGGCGTCGGGTGCCGCCGCAACCGGCATTTCGCCTGGCCGCGAGGGTCTCAAGTCGGAATTCCAGGTCGTACCCTGTCGCGATGGGCACATCGCGGTGGTCTACACGGTGACGCAATGGTCCGCGCTATGCGACTTGATCGGCGATGCCGGACTTCGTGATGGCCGGTTTGAAACGCGCGCCGGGCGGCGGCGGCACGTCGCCGACCTCTACGCCATCATCGCTCCCTGGTTTGCCGGCAAGACGCGCGCCGAGATCCAAAAGCAGGCCCAGGCCAAGGGCGTCCCCTTCGGACCGGTCTTCACGCCGGCTGAGTTGCTGACGACCGAGCAGTACCTCGCGCGCTCCTTCCTCGCCGAGATGATGCACCCCGATCTCGGCCGTATGCGGATGCCGCAGCTTCCTGTTCAATGGAACGGGCGCTCCTTCGCGCCGCGTCCCGCGCCGTCGCTCGATCGCAGGGAGATCGCGGCATGACGGCCCCGCTGTCCGGCGTGCGCGTGCTCGACTTCGGCTTGCTGACCGCCGGCGCCAACACGTCGGCCATGCTGGCCGATCTCGGCGCCGACGTCCTGAAGATCGAATCGGGAGCGTATCTCGATCCCTTTCGCGTAGTCGGCAAGATGGACGACGCCGACGGCTGGTGGAACCGCTCGCCGCAATTCCGCTTCACCAACCGAAACAAGCGCGGGCTGGCAATCAACCTCAAGGATCCCGAAGGCCAACGCGTGATCCGCGCCCTTGCGACGCACTGCGATGTCGTGGTCGAGAACTTCCGGCGCGGCGTGCTCGACCGCGCCGGGCTGGGCTATGCGGCCTTGAAGGCGGTCAATCCGCGGCTGGTGTTCGCCGCTATCTCCAGCCAGGGCGACACCGGGCCTGAGCGCATGAACGTCTCGTTTGGCTCGACGCTCGATGCCACCTCGGGCATCGCCGCGCTGACCGGCTATGAAGGTGAAATACCACGCATCTCCGGGATGGACGTCAACTACCCCGACCAGATCGTGTCTCTGTTCGCGGCTGGCATCGTGATCGCCGCCGTCATGGAAGCGCGCCACACGGGCGAGGGCGCCTTTCTCGACTTCTCCCAGCGCGAGGTCGCCTCCTTCACCCTGGGGGAGGAAATTCTTGCCGCCTCGGCCTGCCCGGCACATCAGCTCGAGCCCCGCGGCAACGCCGAAGCAGGAGTGGCACAGCAAGACGCCTATCGCTGCAAGGATGGACGATGGATCGCGGCAACGCTGCCCAAGGTCGATCACGCCGTTGCGTCGTTCTGTGCGACGAGAGATAGCCCGGAGGTAGTGGCAACATTGCTGTCGCGCGGCATCGCCGCGGCGCCCTGCCACGATGGCGGCGACCTCCTGCACGATGCCACTCTCGCGGGCGTCACGTTGGCGAGGGCCAGCGACGGTGGGCTGGTCAAGGGTCTGCCCTACGAGCTCGATGGCAAAGGCGTCGCGATCGTGCGCATCGCACCTGACCTTGGACAGCACACCGACGAGGTGCTGCGTGAGCTCCTGGGATTCGGCGACGCCGACTTGGCGATACTCAGGAAATCCGGCGTGACATCGACCATGCCGACGGTGGGAGAGGTTTGAGATGCCGCGCGCCGAGGTCCACAAGCTGATGGAGCGAATGGCGATCCCCGCCATCGCCGCCCCGATGTTCCTGGTCTCCAATCCCGCCTTGACCCTCGCCTGCTGCGCCGAAGGCATCATGGGCAGCTTTCCGGCGCACGGCACACGCAGCCGCGAGGAATTCCAGGCCTGGCTGGACGAAATGCGCGAGGGCATCAAACGACTGGAGGACGCCGGCAGGACGCCGTCACCATGGGCCGTCAACCTGGTCGTCCACGCCTCGAACCCGCGCTACCCCGACGATCTCGAACTGGCCGAGAAGTACAAAGTGCCGGTTGTTCTGACGTCGAAGGGCGCACCAGGCGATGCGATCAAGCGCATTCACGGCTGGGGCGCCGTCGCCCTGCACGACATCGCCAACCGCCGCCATGCCGAGAAGGCGCTGGAAGCGGGCGTCGACGGCGTGATTGCGGTGGCGGGCGGCGCCGGAGGCCATACCGGCACGATCAACCCGTTCGCCTTGATGAACGAGGTGCGCCAGCTCGGCGATCATTTCGCGATCGTGCTGGCCGGCGGCCTGACGACCGGTCGCGACGTGTTGACCGCCCTGACGATGGGCGCCGACCTTGCCTATATCGGCACACGCTTCATCGCGACACGCGAGGCGATGGCGGCGGATGGCCACAAGGACATGATCCTGAAGACGTGCGCCACCGACATCTTCCTGTCGGCCTCGATCGACGGCGCGCCAGCCAATTGGTTGACGCCGAGCCTACTCGCCGCCGGCATCGATCTTGATGTTCTGCGCACTACCCTGCCCGGCAAGGTCGTTTCAGCACAGGACAACAAGAAGCGTTGGAAGGACATCTATACTGCCGGGCACGGCGTCGGGAACATCGAGGACATTCCGCCGGCTGCCGAGCTATGCCGCCGGCTGATACGGCAATATCGCGAGGCGAAGTCAGAAATGACGCACGTGCTGGCCAATACCGCCGCAGCGTAGACGGTGCCGCCTCCCCTGCTCTAGGCTTCGCGCCTAGACTGAGGGGGAAAGCGTGAAGACGAAAGCGGCAGTCTGCTTCGAGGCCGGCAAGCAGCTCGAGATCGAGATGGTCGACCTCGACGGCCCGAAATTCGGCGAGGTACTGGTCGAGATCAAGGCGTCGGGTGTCTGCCACACCGACGAGTTCACGCGCTCGGGCGGCGACCCTGAAGGCCTGTTCCCGGTGATCTTCGGCCATGAGGGAGCGGGCATCGTGGTCGATGTCGGCCCCGGTATCGTGTCGCTGAAGAAGGGCGATCATGTGATCCCGCTCTACACACCCGAATGTCGCGCCTGCAAAAGTTGCCTGTCGGGCAAAACCAACCTTTGCACGGCGATCCGCGGCACGCAGGGCCAGGGCGTCATGCCCGACGGCACTTCCCGCTTCTCGCTCAATGGCAAGAAGGTCCACCACTACATGGGCTGCTCGACCTTCTCGAACTACACCGTTCTGCCGGAGATCGCGCTCGCCAAAATTCGATCCGACGCACCGTTCGACAAGGTCTGCTACATTGGCTGCGGTGTCACCACTGGCATCGGTGCGGTGATCAACACTGCCAAGGTCGAGCCCGGTGCCAATGTTGTCGTGTTCGGCCTGGGCGGCATCGGGCTGAACGTCGTGCAAGGCGCCCGCATGGTCGGCGCCAACATGATCGTCGGCGTCGACATCAATCCGGATCGCGAAGCGCTTGGACGCAAGTTCGGCATGACCCACTTCGTCAATCCTGGAGCGCTCGGCGACATGGATCTGGTGGCGCACCTGGTCGAGCTGACCGACGGCGGGGCCGACTACAGCTTCGAATGCGTAGGCAACACCAAGCTGATGCGTCAGGCGCTGGAGTGCTGCCACCGCGGCTGGGGCAAGTCGGTCATCATCGGTGTGGCGGGTGCCGGCCAGGAGATCGCCACGCGGCCGTTCCAACTCGTGACCGGCCGGCAATGGATGGGCACGGCGTTCGGCGGCGCCAAGGGCCGGCGCGACGTGCCGAGGATCGTCGACTGGTACATGGACAAGAAGATCGATATCGACTCACTCATCACCCACGTGATGCCGGTCGACAAGATCAACGACGCCTTCGATCTCATGCACAAGGGTCAGTCGATCCGAAGCGTCGTAACGTTCTAGGAGGAGGTCGACATGACGGTGCGCACGCTGGGGGCAGCCACCATCGAGAAGGTCGAAGAAATCTGCGGCCCGGGCTTCAAGCCCAACCGCATGTTCCCCAAGTTCGACCAGCAGGCCTTCGACGCGCAGAAAGGTTGGATGGTGCCGGACCACGTCGAACCCGGCTCCGACCGACTGGTGGGGTCGGTCCATACCTGGATCGTCAAGACGCCCAGGCACACGATCCTGATCGACACCTGCCTTGGTAACCACAAGCAACGCACCAATCCGGGATGGCGCAATCTCGACACGCCGTTCCTCGATCGCCTTCGGGCGTGTGGTTGCCCACCCGAATCGGTCGACTTCGTGATGTGCACGCATCTGCATGTCGACCATGTCGGCTGGAACACGCAGCTCGTCGATGGGCGCTGGGTGCCGACCTTCCCCAACGCCAAGTACCTTTTCGCCAAGCGCGAGTACGCACATTGGGAGGCTGAGCGCGGCAGGCAAGGCGACGGCAAGGTCAATGACGGCTCGTTCGACGATTCAGTGCTACCCGTGGTCGAGGCGGGTCGGGCGGTGATGATCGACAGCGACCACCAGCCCGACTCGATGCTCATCATCAAGGACTATCCCGGCCACACGCCCGGTTCGATCGCCGTCAACCTCGCCGACGGCGGCCGCCGCGCCTGCTTCTCGGGTGACATCATGCATCATCCGATCCAGGTCTATCATCCCGACTGGTCGAGCCAATTCTGCTGGGATCAGGAAATGTCGGCGCGGTCGCGGCGCAAGCTGCTCGAAGACTGCGTCGAAGCCAACGCTCTGCTCTGCCCGGCCCACTTTCCGGGGGCCAACGCCGGCTACATCAAGCCGAACGGCGATGCCTTTCGCATCGAGTGGGATCGACCATGAGAGGGCCGGAGGACGACGCAGGGCTGGCCGGCAAAGTCGCCATAGTCTCGGGCGGTGGAGCAGCGGGCGACGGCATCGGCAACGGCCGCGCCGCGGCGATCCTGCTGGGGCGCGCTGGCACCAAGGTGGTCGTGGCCGATCTCGACCGCAAGCTCGCCGAACAGACCGTCGCGATGATCAAGGCCGAGGGCGGCACCGCCCTCGCCCATGCCGGCGACATGACCAAGGAGGCCGAGTGCAAGCGGCTGGTCGACGCCGCCGTCGATCACTGGGGGCGCCTCGACTTCCTCGACAACAACATCGGCATCGGCAGTCGCGGCAGCGTGGTCGACGAGAAGCCCGACGAGTTCCGCCGCGTCATGCGGGTCAATGTCGAGACGATGTTCCTGCTCAGCAAGCACGCCATCCCGGCCATGATCAAGACTGCCAAGGGCGGCTCGATCGTCAACATATCGTCGATCTCCGCACTGCGGCCGCGCGGCCTCACCACCTACACCGCGTCCAAGGCCGCGGTGATCGGCCTCACCCAAGCCATGGCGGTCGATCACGGCAAGGATCACATCCGCGTCAACTGCATCTGCCCGGGGCCGGTCTACACGCCGATGGTCTATGCCCGTGGCAACGGCATGAGCGAGACCGCCCGCGCGCAGCGGGCCAAGGCTTCGGTGCTGAAGGTCGAGGGCACAGGATGGGACATCGGCCATGCCGTGCGGTTCCTGCTGTCGTCCCATGCCCGCTACATCACCGGCCACGTACTTGTAGTCGATGGCGGGGTGACGTTACAGGGGCCGGAGCGCGATTCGGAGAGTCATTGACGGCGTGCGGGCCGGTCCTCGCGCTCCGACACGGAGGAAGAATGGCCCACCTGCCCGATCGCGAGCCCGACCAGTTCTTGCCCGAGCATCACGACCGGCTGTCATGCCGAAGATTCAGGAGTGAGCTGACATGCGCTTGAAAGACCGCATCGCCATCGTCGTCGGCGCGGGCCAGAGCCCCGGCGAAGGCATCGGCAATGGCCGCGCCACGGCCATCACCTTCGCTCGCGAAGGCGCCAAGGTGCTGTGCGTCGATCGCAACCTCGCCAGCGCCCAAGAGACGGCCGACATCGTCAGGCAAAGCCAAGGCACGGCCGTCGCCATTCAGGCCGACGTCACCAAGGAAGCCGACATCGAGGCGATGGTCGCCGACGCCCATCAGCGCTGGGGCCGCATCGACATCCTGCACAACAACGTCGGCGTCTCGATCTCGGGCGGCGATGCCGAGCTTCTCGACATCACAGAGGAGGCGTTCGACCGCTGCGTGGCGATCAACCTCAAGAGCTGCATCCTCGCCTGCAAGCACGTGATCCCGATCATGCGGGCGCAGAAGAGTGGCGCGATCATCAACATCTCTTCGATGGCGGTGATCACCACCTACCCCTACGTCGCCTACAAGGCGACCAAGTCGGCAATGGTATCGTTCACCGAACAGCTCGCCTATCAGAACGCGCAGTACGGTATCCGGGCCAACGTCATCCTGCCGGGCCTGATGAACACGCCGATGGCCGTCGACACGCGGGCACGCGAGTTCAACAAGACCCGCGCCCAGGTCGAAGCCGAGCGCGATTCCAAGGTCCCGCTGCGCCGCAAGATGGGTACCGGCTGGGACGTCGCCAATGCCGCTCTATTCCTCGTCTCCGACGAAGCCAACTTCATCACCGGTGTCACCCTGCCGGTCGACGGCGGCGCCAGCGTCCAGCGCGGATGAACAGGCTTCTATGACCGCTTGCACGCTGGGTGGCCAAGCCGAAGCACGACATGATCGAGAGGCAACAATGAGACGACTGGCAGGCAAGACAGCCCTGGTCACCGGTGCTTCCTCAGGCATCGGCCGCGCCATCGCGCGCAAATTCGCGGATGAAGGCGCAACGCTGCTATTGATGGACGTGACCGAAACGGTCCGCGAAGGCGGCGAGCCCACTCATCGCGTCCTTGGCGTACCCTTCTTCCAAGGCGATGTGTCGAGTGAAGCCGACGCCGAGGAAGCCGTACGGCGGGCGGCGGCTCCAACCGGCCGTTTGGACGTTCTGGTCAACGATGCCGTGATCAATCTCGGTGGCAAGCTCGCCGACACCAACCTGGACGACTGGAACAGGTCGTTGGCGGTCAACTTGACCGGCGTCTTCCTGATGTGCCGCGCCGCCATACGTCGAATGCAGAGTCAGGAGATCAGGAACGAGGTGCGTGGACGCATCGTCAACATCTCCTCGCAGCACGGCATGATCGCCGCCCCGGAGAATGCCGCCTACGGTGTCACCAAGGCAGGCGTCGTCTATCTCACCCGCCAAGTCGCGGTTGACTACGCCAAGGACGGCATCGTCTGCAACGCCGTTGCGCCGGGCAAGATCCTGACCGGCAAGACTGGCCGCGCCATCGAGCCGCGCTGGATCGACTACAGCCATGCCCGCACACCTCTACCGCGGCTCGGCCGCTCAGAGGACGTGGCCAATGCCGTGCTGTTTCTCGCCTCCGACGAGTCCACTTTCATCACCGGCGAGAATCTGATGGTCGATGGCGGTTGGATGGCCGGCTGAGCCGAGCATCAAAGCAGCGAGGCCCGCTTCGATCGGATGGGCGTGGGCGGCAGCAGTCCCTTCACCACCCGCAGGAACGCGCGGACCATGCGAGCATTCTGCCGTTCGCCGAGATGGACGACGTGGGCATAGGTAAATATCTCGGCGTCCGATACAGGTAGCGCCCGAAGACGCGGATCAGGCACATATTCCGCCTCGGAAACTACGCCCAGCCCGATGCCTTTGGCCACTGCCTCACGGATCGACTCGCGGCTGCCGATCTCCATCACGACGTGAGCTTCGACCCCTGCATCACGCATCGCTTGATCGAAGGCTCGCCGGGTCGTCGACCCGGCTTCGCGAACGATCAGGCGTTGGCCGTGCATGTCGCGAATGCGAAGACCGCGTCGACGCGCAAAGGCGTGAGCAAAGGGGCACATCACGACCACGCGATGCCGACTATAAGGAATGGCGACCAGCCGCGGATCGGGATCGACATGTGCCAGCACAGCAATGTCCGTGCGGTAGTCGAGCAGATCGGCAACGGTCTGACGCGAGTTGCCGACGGTCACCGAGACGTAGAGGCCGGGATAGCGGGCGTTGAAGGCAGCCAGCATATCGGTCACGTGGTAAGGGCCGACGGCACCGACCCGTAGGTGACCCGACCTCAGCTCGCGCGTTTCGTTGAGATAGTCGGAAGCATCCCTCTCGTCGGCGAACAGACGGCGCGTGATGTCGAGGAGACCGGCACCGGTGTCGGTGAGCTCGATCCGCCGGCCGCGGCGTATGAACAGATCGATGCCAAACTCGCCTTCGAGCGACTTCACCTGTGTAGTGATCGTCGGCTGGCTGACACGCAGCTCTCGTGCAGCGGCAGTGAAGCTGCCGCTTTCAGCGACGGCGTGGAAGGAGCGGAGCTGAGTATGCCTCATATTGATTTATTCAATAGATTATCGATGAACTTTCAATTGGATCAATGGAAAACCTGCCCGGAAAGTCAGACTCTGGGAAACAGGAGATGCCGAAGACGGCACAGATGTGGCGCTATCGCAATCCGGTCGAGGTCAAGTTCGGCGCCGGCGTCCTCGACGAGCTGGGACACACGCTCGCCGGCCGCGCCTACTGCCTCGTGACCTATGACGACGAAAACGGTGGCAGGGTCTTCACCGACCTTACACGTCGGGTGATAGCGATGGCCGGCGCACCCGCCGCAATGGTGCGCAACATCGGTCCCAATCCCGATTTCGTCGGCCTCGCCCGGTCTTGCCGCCTCTACGCCTCGGCGTCACAGCCGATCGAAGTCATCGTGGCGTTGGGTGGCGGCTCAGTCATCGATGCCGCCAAAGTGCTGGCCGCGGCCGACGGCGATTTTGACAAGGTGCAGCGCCATCTTGAAACAGGCGCCGGCGGTGACCGGCTTGGCCGTACGCCGATCATTGCCGTCCCCACGACCGCCGGCACCGGCAGCGAGGTCACGTCGTGGGCGACGGTATGGGACACCGTGGCGATGAAGAAGTACTCGTTGTCGCGCGAGACGCTCTATCCCGAAGTGGCCTTGGTCGATCCTTTGTTGACGCTTGGGCTGCCGCGCGGCATCACCGTCAGCACCGGCCTCGACGCGCTGAGCCACGCGCTGGAAAGCATCTGGAACGTCAATGCCAACCCGGCCTCGAGCTCGCTTGCCGAGGTTGCTGCACGCGAAGTGCTCGAGGCCCTGCCACTGCTGGCCGACGACCTCGGCAACCAGCAACTACGTTCGCGGTTGGCGCGCGCCAGCCTGCTCGCCGGGCTAGCCTTCTCGAACACACGCACCGCACTTGCCCACGCGCTGTCCTATCATTTGACGCTGCATCATGGTGTGCCGCACGGCATCGCCTGCTCTTTCAGCCTGCCGATGGTGATGCGCGCCGTCGCCGGTTGCGATGCGGATTGCGACGCCGCCCTGCGGCGTATCTTCGGATCCGATCTTGGCGCAGGCGCGGTCCAGCTCGAGAATTTCCTGCAGCGCCTCGGGGTGTCGACGGACGCGACTGAGCACGGCATTGCCTCGCGCGACTGGCAGGCGCTGGTCGATGACGCATTGGCCGGCGACCGCGGCCGCAACTTCATTGGGCGCAGGGAGACATTGCTGGCCGAAATGGCCGCCTGACACAAAAAACGACAACGGAGGAAGCCATGACCAAGATGACACGTCGCACACTGGGAGCTCTCGCCGTCGGCACGCTGCTGACCGGCGGTGCCCAAGCCCAACAAGTTCTCAAAGTCGGGTTGATCCCCTCCGAGGACTCGCGCGCCATGCTGGCCCAAAGCAAGGATATTCTAGAGGCGTTGGAGAAGAACCTCGGCATGAAAGTTCAGGGCTTCGTTGCCAGCGACTACAACGGCGTCATCGAAGCCCTGCGCGCCAAGCACCTCGACATCGCCTATTTGGGGCCGTTCTCCTATGTGCTGGCGACCACAGTGACGCCGGTCGAAGCCTTCGCCATCGCCGAGACCGCAAAAGCCGGCCGCACCTACTATCACAGCCAAATCATCGCCCTGAAATCGAGCGGCATCAAAAAACTCGACGATCTCAAGGGCAGGAACTTCGCCTTCGTCGATCCCGCTTCGACCTCGGGATACGCTTTCCCGCTGGCCGGCCTGCTCAAGGCCGGCATCGAGCCCAAACGCGACTTCAAGACCGTGATCTTCACCGGTGCGCACGATGCCAACGCCGTCGCTGTCGCCAACGGCAAGGTCGACGCGGCCACCATCGCCGACCGTATCCTCGACGCGGCGATCGCCAAAGGTCACATCAAGGGTGATCAAATCGAAGTCGTATGGCGTTCAGCGCCGATTCCGGAGTCACCGATGGTCTGGCGGAAAGACCTGTCGCCCGAGCTCAAGGCGAGGGTGAAGGCCGCCTTCCTCGCCATCAACGATCTCAATTGGTCCGACCAGGGTAAACTAAACGGTTTCAAGGAAACCAACGACCAAGCCTACGACGTCGTGCGTGACACCGCCAAGCTCGCCAACATCGACCTCAAGAAACAGAAATAGGGCGATGATCGAGATCCGAGGCCTTGCCAAATCCTACGGCGCTCATCAAGCGCTGAAGGGCATCACGCTCTCGATCCGGCCTGGGGAGTTCGTCGTCGTGCTGGGTCCTTCGGGCGCCGGCAAGTCGACGCTGCTGCGTTGCATCAATCGGTTGGCTACGCCAACGGCCGGTGACATCGTGGTCGACGGCACGCCGTTCCGCTCGAGCGCGCGCGACCTGCGTCTGCTGCGGCGCAACGTCGCCATGATCTTCCAACAGCACAACCTCGTG
Organism: Alphaproteobacteria bacterium; assembly: GCA_016870055.1. Taxonomy (GTDB): domain Bacteria; phylum Pseudomonadota; class Alphaproteobacteria; order Reyranellales; family Reyranellaceae; genus Reyranella. Next base: position 26,416 of record VGCQ01000003.1, read on the forward strand.
AAACGGTTGAGCGTCCTGAAGAACGTGCTGGTCGGCCGCATGGCCGACTTGTCGCCGATTTTGAGCAGCTTACAGCTCTTCCCTGAGGCCGACGTCAAGATCGCGCGTCACTGCCTCGAACAGGTCGCCATGGCCCACAAGGCGGACAGCCGCGCCGACGCGCTGTCTGGCGGTGAGCAACAGCGTGTCGGCATCGCTCGGGCGCTGGCTCAACAGCCGAAGTTCATGCTGGCCGACGAGCCGGTGGCGAGCCTCGATCCCAAGACGTCGCGCATCGTGCTGAGCTATCTGAAGAAGAGCTGCAAGGAATCGAACATCGCCGTGCTCTGCAATCTGCATCAGATCGACTATGCGTTGGAATTCGGTGAGCGCATTGTCGGCCTCTCCGCCGGCGAGGTCGTCTATGATGGCCCGCCGAGCGGCGTGTCGGGCGACGTGATCCGCCGCATCTATCCCGGTCTCGACGACCCCAATGTGCTCGATGCCGCGCAGCGCCTCACAGAGCGTCGGCGCGCCGCCGCCGAATCCGTCATCGCCGCCGAAGCCGCCGAGGAAAGGGCCTGACCATGTCCCTGCAGTTCGTTGTCACTCGGCCACGCGGTCCGCTCGGCTGGTGGATCCTCATTCCCTTCATTGGCGCCTCGATCGCCGTGCTGTGGTGGTCTGCAGTCGGCACAAAGCTCAGCGTATCGGACTTCATCTCCGGCCTGCCGTGGATCGCCGACTTTCTCGGCCGCATGCTGCCGCCCAATTTCGCCTTCATGGAAAAGCTGATCAAGCCGGCCGTGGAGACCGTGCAAATCGCCCTTTGGGGCACGCTTCTGGGCATCGTCCTTGCGCTACCGGTCTGCTTCTTTGCGGCTCGCAACCTCTCGCCCTACGCCTGGGTGTTTCATGGGTTGCGCCAGGTGCTGAACGTGATGCGCGGCATCAACGAAATCATCCTGGCTTTGATCTTCGTCGCGGCGGTCGGCCTCGGCCCGTTTGCCGGTGTCCTGGCGATCGCCCTGCATGGCGCCGGAATGCTGGGCAAGTTCTTCGCCGAGGCGATCGAGGAAATCGACGAAGGCCCGCTCGACGCCCTGCGAGCGGCCGGTGCCGGCACACTGCAGCGCATCGTGTTCGGCGTGCTGCCGCAAGTCCTGCCGGCCTGGATCGGCGTCGTTCTCTACCGGTTCGAGACTAATATCCGCGTCTCGACGGTGCTCGGCATGGTCGGCGCCGGCGGCATCGGCTTCGAGCTGATCAGCTCGATGAAGCTGTTCGCCTACGAAGACACTGCCGCCTGCGTGATCGTGATCCTGGTCTTGGTCCTGGCAGCCGACCTTCTGTCATCGAAGCTCCGCGCCATGATTCGCTGAAGAAGCGTCCTGCCAGTCGAGGCCGATATCGAGCACCTGAGCGCTGTGCGTCAGCCAACCAGCCGAGATGAGATCAACGCCACTCGCCGCAACAGCCGGTGCAGTGACAGGGGTGATACGCCCCGACGCTTCGGCAACCGCGCGCCCGGCGATATGGCGCACCGCTTCGGCCAGCGTGTCGGGGGCCATGTTGTCGAGCAACATGGCATCGGCCTTCTCGGCCAGCGCCTCATCGAGCTGATCGAGCCGGTCGATCTCGACCTCGACTTTGACCAGGTGGCCGACGCCGGCCCGCGCGGCACGGATCGCCGCCGCGACGCCGCCCGCCGCAGCCACATGGTTGTCCTTGATCAGCACGGCATCGTCGAGGCCGAAGCGGTGATTGACGCCGCCGCCGGCCCGCACGGCGTATTTCTGTAATGCCCGTAGGCCGGGCAAAGTCTTGCGCGTGCAGCAGATGCGCGTCTTGTGGCCGCGCACCGCCTCGACCAGCGTCGCGGTTGCCGTCGCCACGCCGCTGAGATGGCCGAGAAAGTTCAGTGCCACCCGCTCCGCCGTGAGCATGCTGCGTGCCGCACCGGCAATGACGGCGATGCAGTCGCCCTGCTCGACCCGGCTGCCGTCCGGCCGATCGACGCGGACCTCGATCGTGGGATCGACCAGGCGAAAGGCGAGTGCCGCCAGGTCGAGACCGGCCACGGTGCCAGGTTGTCGCGCCACCAGCGCGGTTTTCGCCTTGAGCGTGGCGGGTACGATGGAATCGGTGGTGAGATCGCCGGCCCGGCCGAGATCCTCCAGCAGGGCGGCGCGCACCGGCGCCTCGATCAGCAGCAGCGGCAAGGGCGAGAGCGTCATGGCTCATGCTCCGATGACAAGAGGTCGCGGGACGGCGGCAAGTGGTGCGGCGCCGCAGACAAGGCGTGTCCCTGTGTCGTGGACGCGCTGCACCAGCCGACGCGCCCAGGCAGGCGACGTGCGCGGAAAGTCACGGCGCCAATGCCCGCCACGGCTTTCCTCGCGGGCCAGCGCCGCCGTGGCGATCATGAGCGCGACCAAGGCGGGATCGGCCGCGCTGCCGCCCTTGAAGGCGAGCGGCTGCAAGCGATCGATTGCCCCCTGCAGCGCGTCGCGATCGCGTGCAACGCCCAACGTGCCGCTGACCAGGCCGCGCAAAGATTCAGCGCGTGGCGCGGCTGGCAGGGCTACCGGGCGCTGTCCCGGCGTCGGCGCTTCTTGCGTGCCGGCAATGCTTGCCGCCACCGCCCCCGCCATCACGACCGCCTCGAGCAGCGAATTGCTGGCCAGGCGATTGGCGCCGTGCAGGCCCGTCGCCGCCGCCTCGCCGCAAGCCCATAGGCCTTCGACGGTGCTGCGACCCTCGGCGTCCACGGCGATGCCGCCCATGTGATAGTGAACGGCCGGCCGCACCGGAATCGGCTGGCGCGCGGGATCGATGCCGACGGAACAGCACCGTGCGGCGATACGCGGGAAGCGATCAGTGAAGCCCGCGCCGAGTGCCGCGCGGGCATCGAGGAAGACGCGATGGCCGACCGCCATGCGAGCTGCGACGGCACGTGAGACGACATCGCGCGGCTCGAGCTCGCCCCGGCCGTTGCCTGCCATGAAGCGCGCACCGGTCTCGTCGATCAGCACCGCGCCTTCGCCGCGCACCGCCTCGCTGACCAGCGGCATGGGGTCGAGCCCGATGTCGAGCGCCGTCGGATGGAACTGCACGAACTCCATGTCGGCGAGCGCCGCGCCGGCGCGTGCCGCCAGCGCCAGTCCCTGGCCCACGGCGCTCAGCGGGTTGGTGGTGTGGGCGAAGAGCCCGCCCAGGCCACCGGTTGCCAGCACGACGTGACGGCTGGGCAGCAGGCAGGCCTCGGACCGACCGGCCGCCAGCACCCCGGCGACGCCGCGGTCGTCGACCAGCAGGCGGCGCGCCTCCAGTCCCTCGATCACTGCGATCGAGGGCGTCGCTCGCACCGCAGCCACCAAGGCGGTCATGATGGCGGCTCCGGTGCCGTCGCCGGTGACGTGGACGATGCGGCGGCGGGTATGGGCCGCTTCCAGGCCAAGCACGAGGCGACCTGACGCGTCGCGATCGAAGGCAACGCCGTGGCGCTCCAGCTCGACAATGGCGGCGGGTGCTGCGGTGGCGATGCGGTTGGCCACGACAGGATCGCAGAGCCCGTCGCCTGCCGCCAAAGTGTCGGCTGCGTGGAGCGACGGACGGTCATCGTCGCCCACGGCAGCTGCGATGCCGCCTTGCGCCCAGGCCGAAGCGGCGCCTTCAGTCAGCGGCACCTTGGCAAGCAGGACGACAGGCTGCGGAGCGAGTCTGAGCGCCGTCATCAGGCCAGCGAGCCCGCCACCGACGACGATGGGACAGCCGGCGTGGCCAGAGTTTCCGATCTGCATGGTCCGTCCCCCTCAGCGAACGGCGAGCATGCGCTCGACAGCGCGACGTGCCGCGGCAGCGACGGCGGGATCTACGGTCACCTCGTGCCGCATGGTCTCCAATGCCCGGCGGATCTTGGCCAGGGTGATCCGCTTCATGTGCGGGCAAAGATTGCAGGGCCGCACGAAGTCGACGTCGGGATTGAGCGCGGCGACATTGTCGCTCATCGAGCATTCGGTCATCAGCACGACACGGCCCGGCTTCTCGCGCGTCACGTAGTCGGCCATCGCCGCCGTGGAGCCGGCAAAGTCGGCCTCAGCGACGACCTCGGGCGGACACTCCGGATGGGCCAATACGACGATGCCGGGATGGCCGGCGCGCAACAGGCGCACGTCCTTGGCGGAGAAGCGCTCGTGGACCTCGCAGTGGCCCGCCCAGGTGACGATCTCGACGTTGGTCTCCTTGGCGATGTTCTGCGCGAGGTATTCGTCGGGCAGCATGATCACCTTGGGCACGCCCAGGCTCTCGACGATCTTTCGGGCATTGCTCGAAGTGCAGCAGATATCGCTCTCGGCCTTCACCGCCGCCGAGGTGTTGACGTACGTCACCACCGGCACGCCGGGCCAGCGCTGGCGCAGCAGGCGGACGTCCGCCGCCGTGATCGAGGCGGCAAGCGAGCAGCCGGCGCGCAGGTCGGGGATCAGCACGCGCTTGGCAGGGTTGAGGAGCTTGGCGGTCTCGGCCATGAAGTGAACGCCCGCCAGCACGATCACCTCGGCATCGACTTTCATGGCCTCGCGCGCCAGGGCCAGGCTGTCGCCGACGATGTCAGCCACGCCGTGGAAGATCTCGGGTGTCTGGTAGTTATGGGCAAGAACGACGGCTTTTCTTTCACGCTTCAGCCGGTTGATGGCATCGACATCGGGAGCGAACTCCGACCATTCGGCCGGCAGGATCACCGACTTGACCCGGTCATAGAGTTGGTCGGCCGGTGCAATGATTGTCATATGACACCTATATGCTCTTTATGAGTATATTAATGCTAATTGTGAGCATAAGAGAAGTCAAGGGTGCTCACTATGAGCATTTCACCTGACTTCAGCGGGTGCTAAGCGCGCGCGAGCGGCAGTTTGGAACCGGCCACGGCCCGCTCGAGCACGATTTCGCGCCGGAACCGATAGAGCTTGGCCGGCCGGCCGCCGGTGTCGGCCGTCATGGCACCGGTCTCCTCGACCAACCACTGCTGCTCGACCAAACGACGGAAATTCTGCTTGTGCAGGAGGCGCCCCGCCAGCGCTTCGACGGCACGCTGAAGTTGGCCCAAGGTGAAGTCCGGCGGCATCAGTTCGAAGACGACCGGGCGGTACTTGATCTTGGCCCTGAGCCGCGCGATGCCGGTGGCGAGGATGCGCCGATGGTCGTAGCGCATGGGCTCGCCCGGCACCGGATCGACGATGGCGTCGCGCGGCCGGCTGGCCTCCGGCACCAAGCCCGCCTCGTAGAGCAGTTCATAGCGCTGCAGGGCGAGTTCCTCGTTCCAGCTGGAAACATCGAAGTTGCCCTCGACCCTTTGCTGGCGCCGGCGCTTGGCGTCGTCGGAAGCAGCCTCGACCCAGCTCTTGAGCCGCGGCAGGACGGTGCGTGTCAGGATCTTCGGCGGACCTTCTCGCCAGTCCTCCCAAGGAAAGTAACGATAGAAGCTCTGCCAGCCGAGTTCGTGCTGGCCGGCGGCAGCGCGTTCGCGCGTCAGCCCAAGATACGAGATCGATACGATGCGATAGCCCAATGTCGATTCGCGGTAGCGATCGGCGAAGGTATAGAGCTGCTCGACATAGCCCAACGGATGATGGGTCTGGTGCTCGACCCAAGCGCGCACACCGGCCTGCAGAGTGGGATGATCGCTTTCGAAAGGGCCGGACGGCAGCAGGGCGCCGTTCTCCAGAGTGAGGACCTGCGGTTCATCGCCGATCAACGCGACCAGCACGGCATTGAGCTCGACGGCGACAGGACGAGGTTCGGCGACCATCATGGGCCTACCGCTCGGCCGACAAGCCGAGACACCGGGCCGCGACGCGTGGTGACGATCTGCTCGCCGCGATCTGCACACTCGAGCAGGGCGGAGAAGTCGATCCTGGCGTCGAGCGAACCGATGGTCGCCATGGGATTTCGGCCATCGAGCTAGTCTATCGCAGAGGCTGGATTTTCCAAGGAACCACAAAGACTTATGAGTCGAGCCCGTTGCCACCGTAGAGCCATTCCAGCGTGTCCAGCCACTCAGCCTGGGTCTTGCCACTCATGATGGCATTGCGCAGAGCGGCGCGCGGGCCCGCGGGGTGGTAGACGTGGTCGCCCATGGCGCGCGACATCAGCTGCAGGCGTGTCGTACGCAAGACACGTCGGTCACGATAGGTAGCAAGACCTTCTTCCGGCGTCTCGGTGCGATGGAGCGAGTCGGCCAAACAGACGGCATCTTCTATCGCCATGCAGGCGCCCTGCGCCATGTACTGCAACATTGGATGCGCGGCGTCACCCAACAATGCCACGCGGCCGTCGAGCCACCTGTCCGTCGGCTCACGATCGCACAGCACCCACATGCGCCAATCCTTGCCATGACTGATGATGCTCTGCGCACGCGCGCAGACATGGGAGAAGCCCTTGCGCACCTCCTCGGTGGGCACCGGCTTGCCGGCCACCGGCTCGGGAGCATCGCTATGATAAGTCACGACCAGGTTGAAGACCTTCCAGCCCGATAGCGGGTAGTGGACGATGTGGCACTTCGGTCCGGCCCACAGCGTGGCGGCGTTCCAGCGCAAATCCTCCGGCATGCGCTCGGTCGGAATCACCGAGCGATAGGTCGTGTGTCCCGAGACGCGTGGCGGGCCGTCGGCCGTAACCTGCCGACGGATGTTCGACCACAATCCGTCGGCGCCGATCAGAGCCGCGCCGCGGACCTCGCCGCCGCTTGCAAGCCGCGCTGCGACACTGCTGCCGTCCTGAGCGTAGCCCACGATCTCGGCGCTGGTGCGCAGCTCGATCAGCGCGCTGTCGCGACAGCCCTGCAGCAACACGCCATGCAGGTCGCCGCGATGAACGACGGCGTAGGGATTGCCGAAGCGTGCGCGGAATGCTTGGCCGAGATCGATACGTGTGATCTCGCCGTCCGCCAGGGCATCCATCAGCCGCAGCTGGTCGATATAGACCGCCATACCACGCGCCGCCTCGCCGACGCCCAGGCGATCAAAGCAGTGGAAGGCGTTGGGTCCGAGCTGGATGCCGGCGCCGATCTCGCCGAGCTGCGCGGCCTTCTCCAGCACCAGCGAGGCCATGCCCTTCTGCGCCAAGGCAAGCGCTGCGGCGAGCCCGCCGATGCCGCCGCCGGCAATCAGGATCCTATCGTGGGCCACCGACGACCTTGTCGTCATGAAGCTTGCCGATCTCGCGATCCGACAGACCTAGGATGCCCGACAGGATCTCGTCCGTATGCTGGCCGAGCAGGGGCGCGGGGCGGGGCGGCTCGCGCGTCACGGCGCCGAACTGCAGCGGGGTCGCCGCCACCGGATAGCGGCCAATGCCCGGCTGGTCGACGATCGTGAACATCGGATTGTCGAGTACGTTCGTCTTGTCGGCGGCAAGCTCGCGGAAGCTTTGATAGGGCGCCCACAGAGCACCCGCCTTCTTGAGCGCCGCCGCTACGTCGGCAGCGTTCAACGACGCCACCCATGGCTCGATGACGGCACAAAGCTCGGTGCGCGCCTGCCAACGGCCGGCGTCGGTCTTGAGATCGACGCCCTTGGCCACTTCGATCTTCTCGAAGGCCTCGACAAAACCGCCGGCGGCCGCCAGGGCATCGACGTGGCGGTCAGAGAAGATGCAGATCATGACGAAGCGGCCATCCTTGGTTCTGAAATCGCGCCCGAAGGTGCCAAAAATCTCATTGCCGAACCGCGGGCGGTCGACATCGTTGATGGCAGCCTCGCCGATGTAGCCCAGCGCCGAGGTGGCGGCGAGCGCCATATCCTGCAGCGGCAGCACGATGCGCTGGCCCTGGCCGGTCATCCGTCGGTGCCGCTCGGCCACGACGATTGCCAGCGCTCCGGCGTAAGCGGTCGCAAGATCCCAAGGTGGCGCCACGGCATTCACCGGACCGCGATGGCCGACCGGGCCGGTGACCATGGGAAAGCCGGTGATGGCGTTCACCGTGTAGTCGACATGCGCACCGCCATCGCGCGCACCGACGATGTTGAGGGCGATCAGGTCGGCGCGCTTCTTCGACAGCTCCTCGTAGGAAAGCCAGCCACGGGCCGGCATGTTGGTCGTGAAGATGCCAGCGCCCTCGCCCGGTGCGGTGATCAGGGCTGTCAGCAGCTCGCGGCCACGCGGGCTGCGCAGATCGACGGCGATCGAGCGCTTGCCCTTGTTGAGGCCAGCCCAGTAGATCGACCGGCCGTCTTCGGTGATCGGCCAGCGGTCGTTATCGAGGCCGCCCTTGATGTCGTCGAAGCGGATCACGTCGGCGCCGAGCTGCGCCAACGTCATGCCGCCCAGAGGGGCGGCGATGAACGCCGAGCCCTCGACGATGCGAAGGCCGGTCAGAATTCCTGTCATCGTGCGCTTCCCGTCGTCTTCAGCTTACTCTCTGATGCCGCTTGATGTCGGCAAGGTTGTTCCGGCGCTTGTCCAACCACCATCCGTACTCGGGCGTCCACATGTCGAAAGCATCATCGCAGCCCAGTTCCTGAGCGGCGTGCAGGGCCCAGAACGGGTCGTACAGCGCCTGCCGGCCGATCGCGATCAGGTCGGCGTCGCCCGCCTGCAGGATCGCTTCGGCCTGCGGACCATCGAGGATCAGGCCCACCGCCATGGTCGAGATACCTGCTTGACGCTTCACCGCCGCGGCGAACGGCACTTGGAAGCCGAGGGTGCGCTTGACCGGCAGCGCGGTCGACAGGCCCGTCAGGCCGCCCGAGGAGCAGTCGATCACGTCGACGCCCAGCTCCTTCAGCGCCTTGGCGAAGATCACCGTGTCGTCGACCTCCCAGCCGCCTGCGCCATCCACCGCCGAGACGCGGATGAACATCGGCTTGTGGGCGGGCCAGCTTTCGCGCACTGCGCGGGCGGCGGCGAGAGGAAAGCGCATGCGGCCGGCACGATCGCCGCCATACTGGTCGTTGCGCTTGTTGCTGACCGGCGACAGGAACTCGGCCAGCAGATAGCCGTGCGCGCCGTGGATTTCGATCACGTCATAGCCCGCCGCATCAGCGCGGCGCGCCGCCTCGCCGAACTTCCCGACCAGGGCTTCGATCTCGGCGGCCTCGAGTTGGCGCGGCACCAACCAGCCCTCGCCGGCCGGCAGTGCGGAGGGACCTACCACCTGCCATTTCTGCCAACCTGCTCCCTCGGGCCCGAGCTGGCCGGGCTTGTCGAACGAACGCGGCGTGCTGCCCTTGCGGCCGGAATGGGTGATCTGGGTGGCGGCAAGCGCACCTTCCTGCTTGAGGAATCGCACCAGCCGCTTGTGGCCTTCGACCTGCCGGTCGTCCCACAGGCCGAGATCGCCTTGCGTGACCCGTCCGCGCGGCTCGACGGCGCAATTCTCGGTGAACACGATCCCGAACTTACCCAAGGCGAACTTGCCGAGATGCACCAGGTGATAGTCGTTCACCTGACCGTCCGTTGCCCGATACTGCACCATCGGCGACACGACGCAGCGGTTGGGCGCTGTAACGCCGCGCAGCGGCAAGGGCGAGAAGAGGAGCGGTTTCTGCAAGGGTCGGTCTCCGCGACGGGATGGCTTGTCGAGCCCCGAACATAGACCGACGGCCCGGCTGCGGCCTATCCTGCCGCCATGTTTGACCTCGTCATCCGAAACGGCACGGTGATCGACGGCAGCGGCGCCCCGCGGCGGGTCGCCGACGTGGCCGTGGACGCCGGCAGGATCGCCGCCGTCGGTCCTCGGCTGGGCACCGGCCGACGCGACATCGACGCCGACGGTCTGATCGTCACGCCGGGCTTCGTCGACATCCACACCCACTATGACGGCCAGGCGACCTGGGATCCGTTCGTCACGCCATCGTCGTGGCATGGCGTGACGACCACGGTGTTCGGCAATTGCGGCGTCGGCTTCGCGCCGGTGCGACCGGGCCAGTCGCCCTATCTCGTCAATCTGATGGAAGGCGTCGAGGACATCCCTGGCACGGTGCTGGCCGAAGGCGTCAAGTTCGACTGGGAGTCCTTTCCCGACTATCTCGATGCGCTTGCGGCGATGAGCCGTTCCGTCGATGTGGCCGCCCAGCTCCCGCACGGCGCGCTGCGTTTCTACGTCATGGGCGATCGCGGCGCCGATCACGCCGAGGCACCGACCGAGCGCGAGATCGAGGAGATGGCGCGGCTCACCGAGCAGGCGCTACGCGCCGGTGCACTGGGTTTCACGACCTCACGCACGACCAAACACAAGGCGAAGGACGGCCGTTTCACGCCCTCGCTCAGCGCCTGCGAAGCCGAGCTCCTGGGCATCGCCCAAGGGATGAAACGCGCCGGACGCGGCGTGCTGCAGGTCAACTCCGACTTTGGCCCTGGCGAATTCGAGGCGTTGTCAGCGGCGGCGGCATTAGCCGGGCGGCCGCTGTCCTGCCTGCTGGTCCAAGTCGATGCCCAACCGACCTTGTGGCGCGAGACGCTCGACCAGATTCACGCCGTCCGGCAAACCGGCCGTGCCGCCAACGCCCAGGTGGGCTCGCGGCCGATCGGCGTTCTGATGGGGCTCGAGACGACGGTCCATCCTTTCGTCGCCCATCCGGCCTGGCTCGAGTTGCGCAAGCTCACGCCCGCCCAGCGCTACCGGCGGCTCGCCACCGACACCGAACTTCGCCGTCGATTGATCGAAGAGGAAGCGCCCAGCGGACCGCGCGCCGTCATGGCCGCCTCCTTCCACAAGATGTTCGTCGTCGGCGAGCGGCCCGACTACGAACCCGACGCCAACGACTCGATTGCAGCGATCGCCCGGCGCAGCGGCCGCCCACCCCGGGCCGTAGCCCTCGACGCGCTGATGGCGCACGACGGCAAAGGTCTGTTGATGCTGCCGTTCGAGAACTATGCCTATGGCAGTCTCGATGTCGTCCACGAGATGCTGACCGATCCGGCCACGGTGCTGGGCGTGGCCGACGGCGGCGCCCATGTCGGCGTGATCTGCGATGCCTCATCGCCGACTTCTTTGCTCGCGCTATGGGGCCGTGACCGCCGGCGCGGCCCGAAGCTTGCCTTGGAATTTCTGGTCGCCAAGCAGACGCACGGCACCGCCGAAGCCTACGGGCTTCGCGACCGCGGCCTGCTGGCGCCGGGCCACAAGGCAGACATCAATGTGATCGACTTCAACGCCCTCGCGCTCGAGCGGCCCGAGGTGATCTACGATCTGCCGGCCGGCGGCCGCCGCTTGATCCAGCGGGCGACCGGCTATCGCCATACCTTCAACGCCGGCATCGAAACGGTGAGCAACGACGAGCTGACCGGGGAACTGCCGGGCCGGCTGGTGCGAGGGGCTCAGACCGTCATGTGACGGCGTACCGTGTCGATATCGAAAGCCTCGCGAGTACCTTTCATCACGATCTCGCCGCGGTCCATCACCGCGAAGTCGTCGGCGAGCTCGTGGGCGAAGTCGAGATACTGCTCGACCAGCAGGATCGCCATGTCGCGCCGCTGGCGCAGGAAGGTGATGGCACGGCCGATATCCTTGATGACCGACGGCTGGATGCCCTCGGTCGGCTCGTCGAGCACCAGGAGCTTGGGCCGCATGGTGAGGGCGCGGCCGATCGCGAGCTGCTGCTGCTGACCGCCCGACAGATCGCCGCCGCGCCGCCGCAACATAGAGGCGAGCACGGGGAAGAGCTCGAACACCTCGTCGGGGATCTTCTTCTGATCGCGGCCGAGCGGTGCGAATCCGGTCTCAAGATTTTCCTTCACCGTCAGCAGCGGGAAGATCTCGCGACCTTGCGGCACCAACGCCACGCCGCGCCTGGCCCGCTCATAGGGCGGTAGGCGCGAGACGTCGTGGCCGTCGAGCACGATCGAGCCCGCGGCGATTGGCTGCAAGCCGCAGATGGCCCTCAGCAGGCTGGTCTTGCCGACGCCGTTGCGGCCAAGCAGGCAGGTCACGCGGCCGACGGCTGCGCCAAGCGACACCAAACGCAAAGCCTGGGCGGCGCCGTAGGACAGGTCGACGTTCTGGACCGAGAGCATGATCAGCGCCCGAGATAGACTTCGACGACGCGCGGATCGGCGCTCACCTGGTCGAAGGTGCCTTCAGCCAGCATGGAACCCTCATGCAGCACCGTCACCTTGACGCCGAGCGCACGCACGAAACTCATGTCGTGCTCGACCACGACGACCGAATGCGTCTTGTTGATCTCGCGCAGCACCTGGGCGGTCGTCTCGGTCTCGACATCGGTCATGCCGGCGACCGGCTCGTCGACCAGCAGCAGCTTGGGGTCTTGGGCGAGCAGCATGCCGATCTCCAGCCACTGCTTCTGACCGTGGCTGAGACGCGCCGCCAGCATGTTCTGCTGCGCTTCCATACGGACGATCGACAGGATCTCGTTCAGCCGGTCATTCTCGAGCTTGGTCGGCGATGCCAGCAGAAGCTTGTACCAGCTGCGCAAGCCCGCCAGCGCCAACAGGAGGTTGTCGCGCACCGTGTGATTCTCGAACACGGTGGGCTTCTGGAACTTGCGTCCGATGCCCAACGTGGCGATGTCGGCCTCGTCGAGCTTGGTGAGGTCGGCCTTGCCGTCGAACACGACCTCGCCTTCGTCCGGTCGGGTCTTGCCGGTCACCACGTCCATCATGGTCGTCTTGCCGGCGCCGTTGGGGCCGATGATGGCCCGCATCTCACCCGGTTCGACCAGCAGCGAGAGGTTGCTCAGCGCCTCGAATCCGTCGAACGACACCGTCACACCGCTGAGATAGAGCAGCGCCGAGGTGCTTCTCTGATCGGCCATGCTCATGCTGGGACTCTCGCCTTTCGCGTGACGCCACGCGACCGGACCTGCGACCACAGGCCGACCACACCCTTCGGCAGGAACAAGGTGACGGCAACGAACAGCGTGCCCAGCGCGAACAGCCAGACCTCGGGCAGTGCACCCGTGAGGTAGGTCTTGCCCCAGTTGACCAGGAACGCGCCGATCACCGGCCCGATCAGCGTGCCGCGGCCGCCCACTGCCACCCAGATCACCGCTTCGATCGAGTTGGCCGGCGAGAATTCGCTGGGATTGATGATGCCGACCTGCGGCACGTAGATCGCGCCCGCGACGCCTGCCATGGCCGCCGACAGCACGAACACGAAGAGCTTGTAGCCCTCGACGCGATAACCGAGGAAGCGCATGCGGCTCTCGGCGTCGCGCACCGCGGTCAGTGCCTTGCCGAAGCGTGAGCCCACGACGGCAGCCGAGATCACCAGGCCCAGCGCCAGGGCCAGCGCGGACGCGAAGCACAGCGCTGCGCGCGTACTGTCGGCTTGCACCGAGAAGCCCAAAATGTCCTTGAAGTCGGTCATGCCGTTGTTGCCGCCAAGACCCATATCGTTGCGGAAGAAGGCCAGCATCAGCGCGAAGGTCATGGCCTGGGTGATGATCGAGAGGTAGACGCCGGTGACACGGCTTCTGAAGGCGAACCAGCCGAGCGCCAACGCCAGCAGGCTCGGCACCACGACGATCATGATGGCGGCGAACCAGAACTGATCGAAACCGTGCCAAAACCAGGGCAGCTCCTTGTAGTTCAGGAACACCATGAAGTCGGGCAGGATCGGGTTGCCGTAGACGCCGCGGCTGCCGATCTGACGCAAGAGATACATACCCATGCAGTAGCCGCCCAGTGCGAAGAAAGCGCCGTGACCGAGCGAGAGAATGCCGCAGAATCCCCACACCAGGTCGACCGCCAGCGCCAACAGCGCATAGCAGAGATATTTGCCAATGAGCTGGAGCATCCAGGCTGGTACGTGCAGCGGCTGGCTCGGCGGCACGAGCTGATTGAGCACGGGCAGAGCGACCCCGACCAGCAGCACCAACAATACGAACAGGCGCAGGTTGCGGCTCAGCCCTTGCCAGAGGAAACGCGTGATCATTCGACGGCCCGCCCCTTGAGCGCAAACAGACCGCGCGGCCGCCGTTGGATGAACAAGATGATGAACACCAGCACCAGGATCTTGCCGAGCACGGCGCCGGCGTAGGGCTCGAGGAACTTGTTGACGATACCGAGCGAGAGCGCGCCGACCAGCGTGCCGAACAGATTGCCCACGCCGCCGAACACCACAACCATGAAGGAGTCGATGATGTAGCCCTGCCCCAGATTGGGACTGACGTTGTCGATTTGGCTCAGCGCCACGCCGGCAAGGCCTGCGATGCCGGAGCCCAGACCAAAGGTCAGCGCATCGACACGAGGCGTGCGGATGCCCATCGCCGACGCCATCGGCCGGTTCTGCGTGACGGCGCGCATGTACAGGCCAAGCGGCGTCTTGCGCAACACCAGGATCAGAGCGGCGAACACCACCAGTGCAAAGATCACGATCCACAGACGGCTGTAGGTGACGGTGATCTGGCCGACCTGAAAGGCGCCCGACATCCACGACGGCGCCCCGACCTCACGGTTGGTCGGGCCGAAGATCGAGCGCACCGCCTGCTGCAGGACCAGCGACAGGCCCCAGGTGGCGAGCAAGGTTTCGAGCGGCCGGCCGTAGAGGAAGCGGATGACGCCGCGCTCGATCGCGATGCCGACCGCACCGGCGACCAGGAAGGCCAGCGGCAGGGCGATCAGCAGCGAGGCGTCGAACAGGTGCGGGGCGGAGGTGCGGATCACGTCCTGCACCACGAAGGTCGTGTAGGCGCCCAGCATCACCATCTCGCCGTGCGCCATGTTGATGACGCCCATGGTGCCGAAGGTGATGGCAAGCCCGATTGCCGCCAGCAGCAGAACCGAGCCCAGCGAGATGCCGTACCAGACGTTCTGAGCCGCCTCCCAGACGGCAAGTGTCTGGCGCACCGAAGCCGACGCGTCCGCCGCGGCCACCTTGATCTCGGGATCGGTCGCGACGTTGGCTGCCGCCTGCAGGGCGCTCAACGCATCGCGGTCGCTGCGGTCGCGCAGCACCTGCAACGCCGCGAGCTTGTCGGCCTTGGATGCATCCGATGCCAGCACCACCGCGGCACGGGCTTGGCTGAAGGCGGCCTTGACGCGAACGTCCTTCTCGGCGGCGAGCGCGGCATCGAGGGCAGCGAGCGCCGCCGGATCGGGCCGCTTCAGCAGCGACTCGGCGGCGCCGCGGCGCACGCGCGGATCGGGATTCATCAAAGTGAGTGAACCGACCGCCGCGTCGATGACGCCGCGCAGCCGATTGTTGACCCGCACGCGGTCGAGTTCGGCCTCGATCGCGCTGCCTGCAGCCTTGCCGGTCACGGCGTCGGTCAGGACAAGCTGATTGCCCTCGGACTTGGCGATGACCACGACCTTGTCGGCCTTGCGCACATAGAGCCGGCCCGCGCCCAACGCCTCAAGGATCGGCGCCGCGCGCGCATCGCCCGAGGCCGCCAGCGCACCGATCGCCGCTTCACGTTCGCCGAAACCGCCGACGGTTAGGTTGGCGACCAGGGCCGTCAGATCGGCCGCCATCGTCGCCGTGCCGATCGACAGGGCGGTCAGCGCCGAGAGCAGCACCGCTAGCCTGCGCAGAAGGTTCATGGTCGAGGACTGGCCTGGAGATGGGAACGGGGCGACCAGTCAGTCGCCCCGTCCTGCCGGTTGTCGAATGGCCTGGACGGACAGGCGTTCTACTTGCCCTTGCCGCCGCACTTGCCTGTGGCGGCGTTGAAGTTGCCGCAGTTCATCGGCTTGCGCCAATCGGCGATCAGATCCTTGGAGTCGGGCAAATAGGGCGACCACTCCTCGGCGACCACCGTGCCGGCCGTCTGCCACACCACGT